>NZ_JACAOM010000267.1:0-547 GCF_013386245.1 Pseudomonas sp. 21615526
GGCACTGGTTGGTGCGAACATGCATTCGCCGGTGATGCCGGCGCCGGCTCTGGATAACACCGTGAGTGCATTGATGGGCATCTCTGCCGTCACACGGTCGAACAGGCTGCCACCAAGGAAGAAACCCTGTTCATGCCCGGCAACACTCAAGCCACGACCATCAACCACCAGCGTGGCACCCGCTGCCACGCCCTCCTCTATATAACCACTGACTTTGTCACGCGCCTGGCCTGTAACCAGAGGCCCCATATCCAGACCGCAGGACGTACCGGCACCAATTTTGAGCGCTTTGACCTGCGGCACCAGCTTGGCAATCAAGGCATCCGCCACCTGGTCGCCCACGCACACGGCCACCGAGATCGCCATGCAGCGCCCACCGCAAGAACCGTACGCCGCGCCCATCAATGCACTCACGGCGTTATCCAAATCCGCGTCCGGCATCAGCACCGCATGGTTCTTCGCACCACCCAGTGCCTGCACGCGTTTGCCACGCTTGGTGGCTTCCGAATAGATGTACTCGGCAATCGGCGTCGAGCCCACGAGACCG
>NZ_JACAOM010000268.1:0-663 GCF_013386245.1 Pseudomonas sp. 21615526
GATATGTACACAAAACAAAAAATCCAAAACAAAAAAAAGGCGACCGAAGTCGCCCAAAATGCCTTGCGTGCTCATGTATCCGAAAAGACCTAAGGCCTCTTACGCTTATTAGCGTCTTTCCAGATAAAAATTCCAAACCCTACAAAGAACATCACCATGAGGCCAACCGTCAGCACTCCGGCAAACACCACATTATCGAAAAACATGACCGGCCTCCTGCACTTGCCCTGTTGCGATAGGGCTAAGTTAACCAAGAAGACGAAAGAAGAAATTGACGAGGATCAATGTCGCCCGCGACGGAGCGTAAAGAAGGGAAATAACTGACCTGCATCAAACGATGCAGGCTATATCAACGCTTTTTCGGTTTGCTTTTCGGCTTTTTCTTGGGCTTCCCCAACGGCATCGCCTGTTCAAACGCCTGGCGCACTTCATTCAGTCGCTTGTCATTCAGATCATGAACACGTTTGGCCCGTTCGGCATTCAGGTCAATCAGCTTGTCATCGTCACTCATGGCTTGGCTTACGTAATGGCTTGGATGCCCCAATAATGCGTCCTGCGCCAATCCCGCGTAAACAAAATCGATGTCATCCCGCGCATTTGCCCGCAAAATCCCCCCATCCCACCCCCTCACACAGAGCGTTCGACGTGGCACTGCACAAGGAC
>NZ_JACAOM010000269.1:0-372 GCF_013386245.1 Pseudomonas sp. 21615526
GCAATGGGGTGGTGGGCCGGCCCTATACCACGACGGCGGCGTTGTTGCGGTTGGTGGAGTCGATGCAGGTGGCTTCGGGTAAGTCGCTTGGGATTGATGCGGTGGATTTTGCCGGGCGCGATGAAGTGGAGCAGCGAAGGTTGTTGCATGGGGGGATGGTGGGGGTTGGGTTGTTGCCTGCGCGGTCTTCGGTGGAGGCGATGGATGGGCCGGCGCGCACGTATGCGTCGGCGTTGCGCACGGTTTATCGGCCTGGTCGGCGGTATGAGGGGGTGGTGCGGTTGGTGTTGGCGGAGGATCCGACCCTCGATGTGGCGGGTAATCAGCGGGAGCAGGGGTTGATGGTTGAGGGGTGGCGCGGGTGCGGGGGGG
>NZ_JACAOM010000270.1:0-511 GCF_013386245.1 Pseudomonas sp. 21615526
ACCCAAGTCAGATGGCCTCAGCCATCAACAACTCCCGCGTATACGGATGCCGCGCATCAGCAAACAGCGTCGCCGTCTCCCCCTGCTCCACCACCCTCCCCTGACGCATCACCGCAATCCGGTCACACAACCGCGCAGCCACCCGCAAGTCATGAGTAATAAACACAATGCTCAACCTGAACCGCCGCTGCAGCGACTCCAGCAACTCCAGAATCTGCACCTGGATCAGCGCATCAAGCGCCGACACACACTCATCAGCGATCAACACCTTAGGCTCCACCGCCAACGCCCGGGCGATCCCTATGCGCTGTCGCTGCCCCCCGGAAAACTCATGAGGAAACCGCTCAAACGCCGCTGCCGGCAACCCCACCAACCCCAGCAACTCACGGGCCCGCCGCTCGGCATCCGCCTTGGAAACCCCCTGCACCAAAGGCCCAGTCATAACAATCTGCCCCACCGTCTGCCGCGGATTGAGCGAGGCAAACGGATCCTGGAAAATCATCTGCACATC
>NZ_JACAOM010000271.1:0-352 GCF_013386245.1 Pseudomonas sp. 21615526
AGCCACCTGTCCGGCGGCTGGGGTTCGAGTGGCTGGCCAATGCCGGTCCGGAGTGTGGGCTGGGCTCTGTCGGGGCCGGGGGTGGGGGCATGGCCGGGGTGCTGAAAGGCGGGCTGGGGACGGCGTCCCTGGATTTGGGCGATGGGTTGATGGTTGCTGCGTTGGTGGTGGCTAACCCGATTGGTTCGGTCTACATGCCGGATGGCGAGACGTTCTGGGCCTGGCCCTGGGAGGTGGCGGGGGAGTTTGGCGGGGCGCGGCCGGTGACGGAGATGGATTGCAGTGATCCGATGCCGGAGTTGTCGCGGCTGGATTCCATGGGGCGTCTGCAAGCGGGGGCCAATACCACGCT
>NZ_JACAOM010000033.1:0-146677 GCF_013386245.1 Pseudomonas sp. 21615526
CTGTAAGAGCGGAACCAATATCAGCCGTTACCTAAAAAATGGACAAACACACTCATTCGGCTCCACATGTCAGGCGTGCATGCGAACCCAAACGCTGACCAAAATCGTAGCCGCCATCAACCACGCTACCGCCGCCACCGCCAGCGAAGCCTCCAGACGCATCCGGTCAACCATCACATACAACGTCGCCAGGTACACAAAGTACGGAATGATCGACCACATCCCGAACACGATCGTGGTCTTCAGATCCTCCACCGACCGACCCTTGCCGACAATGTAATGCGCAATCAACGCGAACGTCGGAAACAGCGGCACCAACCCTGCAATGTAGTAGTTCTTGGTCTTGGCCAGCGCCGCCAGAATCAGCACCACCCCCGCACCCAATGCCGCCTTCAACAATAAATCCACAATGCGCTCCTAGTGGCTCAGCCCGTACTTCTTGACCTTATCGAACAACGTGGTCTTGGCCATCCCCAGTTCCTGGCTGGCCTGGGTCAGGTTGCCGCCGCTGCGTTGCAAGGCATCGTTGAGCAGGTTGCGCTCGAACGCCTCCACCGCTTCGGTAAAGGCCAGCCCATGGTTGCCGCTGCTGGCGCCGCTCTTCTTGAACGCCGGCAAACCGAGGGCAAACCGCTCGGCCACGTTGCGCAGTTCACGCACGTTGCCCGGCCAGTCATGGCTCATCAGGCTGGACAGGGTCTGGTTGTCGAGGTCCGGCGCGGTGCGGTCGAAACGCAGCGACGACTGCTGCAGGAAGTGTTCGAACAACTGCAGGATGTCTTCGCGGCGTTCACGCAGCGGCGGCAGTTCCAGGGTCACCACGTTGAGGCGGTAGTACAGGTCGCTGCGAAACTGGTTGGCGCGGCTCAGGTCGTCGAGGTCGGACTTGGTCGCGGCGATCACCCGGCAATCCACCGCCACGCTCTGGTTCGAGCCCAGGCGTTCCAGGGTGCGTTCCTGCAACACCCGCAGCAGCTTGATCTGCAGGTTCATCGGCATGCTTTCCACCTCGTCGAGGAACAGCGTGCCTTCGTGGGCGTGTTCGATCTTGCCGATGCGGCGCTTGCCGGCACCGGTGAACGCGTTGGCTTCGTGGCCGAAGATTTCGCTTTCGAACAGGTTCTCCGGCAGGCCGCCGCAGTTCAAGGCGACGAACTGGTGGGAGTGGCGCCGGCTGAAATCGTGCAGGCAGCGCGCGACCAATTCCTTGCCGGTGCCGGTCTCGCCCTCGATCAACACGTTGGCCGAGGTGTCGGCGACGTTGGCGATCAATTCCCGCAGGTTCTGCATGGCCGGGGAGCGGCCGATGATCCGGCCTTCCAGCGAATCGCGCTCGGCCAGTTGCCGGCGCAGCGACCAGACTTCCCGGGCCAAACCGCGTTGTTCCAGGGCGCGGCGGGCTACGTCCACCAGGCGCTCGGGAGAGAAGGGTTTCTCCATGAAGTCATAGGCGCCGTTGCGCATCGCGCCCACGGCCATGGAGATATCGCCGTGGCCGGTGATCAGCACCACCGGCAGGCTTTTATCCAGGGCCTTGAGCCGGGTCAGCAACTCCAGGCCGTCGATGCCCGGCAGGCGAATATCGCTGATGACGATGCCGGCGAAGTTTTCACCGACGAGGGTCAGGGCTTCTTCGGCACTGCCCACGCCCACGCTGGGAATGTCTTCCAGAGCCAGGGCTTGCTGGCAGCCGAGCAATACATGGGGGTCGTCTTCGACGATCAGGACGGTCAGGTCGGTGGTTTTTTCTGCGTTCATTTCGACTCGACTTGTTGAGGGCTCGCCAGCGGCAAACTCAGGACAAAGGCAGTACCACCGCTGGCCGGATGCTCGACGGCGAGGTTGCCGCCGGTCGCCGCCGCGAGGCTGGCCGACAGCGTGAGGCCGAGGCCCAGGCCTTGTTCGCCGGGTTTGGTGGTAAAGAACGGTTCGAACAAATGCTTGCGGGTCTCGGGATCAATCCCGTGGCCGTTATCGCGCACCCGCAGGCGATATTTGCCGTCGGCGATGTCGCCTTCCAGCCACAGTTCGGGGGCCGGTTGCGCCTGCATCGCGTCCAGGGCGTTGCCCATCAGGTTGACCAGGATCTGCTCCAGGCGTGTCTGGTCGATCTGCAACTGCGCGCTGCTGAAGTGGCGGTGCACCGTCAGCGGCAGGGTCTCCAGGCGACTGCCGAGGATCTGGAACGTAGCGTCCACCGCCTTGCCCAGATTGGCTTCGCCCTGGTCATCGCCACGCCGGGCAAAGGAGCGCAGGCTGGCGGTGATGCGACCCATGCGGTCGATCAGTTCGTTGATGGTCTTGAGGTTGGCACTGGCGGTGTCCAGCGCCCCACGCTCAAGGAAGCGCACGGTGTTGCCCGACAGGGTACGCAGGGCGGCCAGTGGCTGGTTCAATTCATGGGCGATGCTGGTGGACATCTGGCCGATGGCCGCGAGTTTGCCGGCCTGCACCAGTTCGTCCTGGGCTCGGCGCAAGGTTTCCTCGGCCTGGCGCCGCTCGCGAATCTGGCTCTTGAGCCGCTCGTTGCTGGCCCGCAGGTCGGTGGTGCGTTCGGCAATCCGTCGCTCCAGCTGGTTATTGGCTTCCTGCAGGGCTTCCCGGGCGGCGAGGCGGGTGGCGATCACCTTGCGGCGCTCGTTCCAGGCAATCAGCAGGAATGCCACCAGCGCAAAGGCTACGGCCACCAGGATGCCCTGGTTGATGGCGGCCCGGCGCAGGTCGTTCAGCGGGGTGAGCAGGGTGAAATTCCAGGGGGTGTCGTTCAGTGGGCGGGTCTGGGCCAGGTAGCTGACCTCATGCTCGTCGGCCACCACTTCGCTGTTGGCCGGGAAGGTCAATTTCTCGGTGCCTTCGTTGAGGCGTTCGCGGGCCAGTGGTTCCAGCTCGTTGAGCGTCGCCCAGTAGTATTGCAGGCTGTGGGCGAGGCGGTCCTTGGTGTCATCGCTCAATGGCCGCACGGACTTGAGGCGACGGGCCGGGTCGCTGGAGAGAATGATGATGCCATTCTCGTCACTGACGAAGGCCTCCAGGCGCGCCCGCTGCCAGCGCTCTTCCAGCGCTTCCAGGCGTACCTTGACCACGGCGACGCCGATGATCTTGCCGTGCTCTTCCAGACCATGGGCCAGGTAATAGCCGGGTTCGCCGTTGGTGCTGCCGATGCCGTAGAACCGGCCGGGCTGGCCGCGCACGGCATTCTGGAAATAGGCACGGAAGGACAGGTCTTCACCCTGGTAACTGTCGGCATCGCGCCAGTTGCTGGTCGCCAGCACACGGCCGGTGGTGTCCATCACGTAGATCGCCCGGCTGCGACTGCGCCGGTTCAGGCCTTCGAGGTAGTCGTTGACGGTTTTGCGGGTTTCTTGATTCGGGTCGGCCAACAGCCTGGAGACGCTGGATTCCAGCTCCAGGAGACTGGGCAGGTAGGTGTATTTGCTGAGTTCGCTCTCGACGGTGCGGGCGTGCAGTTCCAGCTGGCGTTCGCCGGTATCGCTGAGGGTGCGGATCCCATAGAACTCGCTGATCCAGAAGCCGACGTAACCCAGTCCGATCATCAGGGCGATGATCAGCGGCGGCAGGAACAATTGGCGAATCAGACGAGGCTTCACGGCAAGTGATGGCGGCGCGGCGCGAAAGAGGTTGGGGTCGCATTTCATCACAGATGCCTTGGGTCAACCAGTTGTGGTGAGTGGGGTTGCCCGACCCACCACAACAGGGCAGTGCTTAGTGCTGCAGGATTTTCTCGAGGAAGTGCTGCGCACGCTCGGAGCGGGCGCTGATGTCGCCGAAGAATTCCTCTTTCGGGCAGTCTTCGATGATCTTGCCGGCGTCCATGAAGATCACCCGGTCAGCTACCTTGCGGGCGAAACCCATTTCGTGGGTCACGCACATCATGGTCATGCCTTCCTGGGCCAACTGCACCATCACGTCGAGCACTTCGTTGACCATTTCCGGGTCGAGGGCCGAGGTCGGTTCGTCGAACAGCATGACGATCGGGTCCATCGCCAGCGCACGGGCAATCGCCACACGCTGTTGCTGGCCGCCGGAAAGCTGGCCCGGGTGCTTGTGGGCGTGAGCCGACAGACCGACGCGCTCCAGCAGTTGCAGGCCCTTCTTGGTGGCTTCTTCCTTGCTGCGGCCCAATACCTTGATCTGCGCGATGGTCAGGTTTTCGGTGATGGTCAGGTGCGGAAACAGCTCGAAGTGCTGGAACACCATGCCAACGCGCGAGCGCAGTTTCGGCAGGTTGGTCTTCGGGTCGGCAATGGAGGTGCCATCGACCACCACGTCGCCTTTCTGGAACGGTTCCAGGGCGTTGACGCACTTGATCAGGGTCGATTTGCCCGAGCCGGACGGCCCGCATACCACGATCACTTCGCCTTTTTTAACCTCGGTGCTGCAATCGGTCAGCACCTGGAAGTCGCCATACCACTTGTTGATATTCTTGATAGAGATCATACGGCAAACCTTTTTTGCAGACGCTTGACCAGCAGCGAGGCGGAAAAGCTGATGATGAAGTAGACGACACCGGCGAAGATCAGGAACTCATTGGAGCGGCCGATGATGTCGCCGTTGGAACGGGCGGAGTTGAGGAAGTCCACCAGGCCCACGGTGTAGACCAGCGAGGTGTCCTGGAACAGGATGATCGACTGTTGCAGCAGCAACGGGGTCATCTTGCGGAACGCCTGGGGCAGGATGATCAGGCGCATGGTCTGGCCGTAGGTCATGCCCATCGCTTGCGCCGCGGCCATCTGGCCCTTGGGGATCGACTGCACGCCGGCCCGCACGATTTCGCAGAAGTACGCCGCCTCGAACATCATGAAGGCCACGACGCAGGAGGTGAACGCACCGATCGGGGTGTCTTCGCCGGTGATCCAGCGCAGCACGAACGGCACCGCCAGGTAGAACCAGGTGATCACCAGCAGCAGCGGGATCGAGCGGAAGTAGTTCACGTAGGCGCCGGCCAGGCGCGACAGCAGTTTGCTGGACGACAGGCGCATCAGCGCGAGGATCGTACCCAGGATGATGCCGCCGACCACGCCCATGACCATCAACTGCAAGGTCATGACCATGCCGTTCCACAAGCCTGGGATGGCGGGGATGATGCCGCTGAAATCGAAGTCCATTATTTACCCCCCACGGAGATCAGGCCGGGCACGGCGACTTTCTTCTCGACCACGCGCATCAGCAGCATCAGGCTCATGTTCAGGGTGAAATAGATCAGCGTGGCCAGGGTGAAGGCCTCGAACAGGTTGGCCGAGAACTCGGCGGTCTGTTTGGTTTGCGCCAGCAGTTCCATCAAGCCGATCAGGGACGCCACGGAGGAGTTCTTGAAGACGTTGAGGAATTCCGAGGTAAGCGGCGGAATGATGATCCGGTAGGCCTGGGGCAGCAGCACGTTCCAGTAGATCTGCGGCAGCTTGAAGCCCATGGCGCGTGCGGCGGATTCCTGCCCCCGTGGCAGCGCCTGGATGCCGGTACGGACTTGTTCGCACACACGGGCAGCGGTGAACAGGCCCAGGCACACGACAACGCTCAGGTAGGCCGAGGTGGTCGGGTTGAGGTCTTGTTTGTACCAGTCCTGCAGGTTCTGCGGCAGCAGGTCGGGTATCAGGAAATACCAGATGAACAGCTGAACCAGCAGCGGTACGTTGCGAAACAGTTCCACGTAGCAGGTCGCGATGCCCGATACGATGCGGTTTGGCACGGTGCGCATGACGCCCAGAATGGACCCCAGCAGCAAGGCGATAATCCATGCCACGACGGCGATGGCAATGGTCCAGCCCAAGCCGGCGATGTACCAGTCGAGATAAGTCTCGCTGCCCACGCCGGTGGACTTGAAGAACACGCCCCAGTCCCAGTTGTAATTCATTAGGGTCTCCCCTCGAGATCGATCGATGTACAAGCACCCGCTTGGGGAAGATCCTTTCCCGCCCGACGGTGAACGCCAGGCACACGCGATCGGCTCGAAAACCGCCAGGTCGAGTGTTCCAAAATTAAAGCCAGCAGGTAGCAACAGACGCCTGAGGGAGGGTTGGCTCCCTCAGGACATAAGCTTAGTCAGGTATCAGATTTTTACGTCAGGCGCTGGCTTGTCGCTTGGGTTGGCGATCAGATCCTTGACCTTGTCGCTCATCGGGAAGTTGAGGTTCAGGCCTTTTGGTGGAATCGGGCTCTCGAACCACTTGCTGTAGATCTTGTTGATCTCGCCGGACTTGTACAGGCCGACGATCGCATCATCCACGGCCTTCTTGAAGGCTGGGTCGTCTTTGCGAACCATGCAGGCGTAGGCTTCGAAGGACTGTGGAGTACCGGTGATGACCCAGTCGTCCGGCTTCTTGGCCTTGGCTTCTTCACCGGCCAGCAGCGCGTCGTCCATCATGAAGGCAACGGCGCGGCCGCTTTCCAGCATCTGGAAGGATTCGCCGTGGTCCTTGGCGGAGATGACGTTCATGCCCATCTGCTTGTCGGCGTTCATCGCCTTGATGATGCGCTCGGACGTGGTGCCGGCGGTGGTCACGACGTTCTTGCCTTTCAGGTCGGCGAAATCGCTGTAGGACGGCTTGCCTTCCTTGTCTTTCTTGACCAGCAGGCGGGTGCCGATTTCGAAGATATTGACGGTGAAGTCAACCTGCTGGGCGCGTTCGGCGTTGTTGGTGGTGGAGCCGCACTCGATATCCGCGGTGCCGTTCTGGATCAGCGGGATACGGGTTTGCGAGGTGACCAGGTTGTACTTGGTCTTCAGGTCGGGTTTGTTCAGGTCTTTTTTCAGGGCTTCAACGATAGCCAGCTGAATGTCGTGGGAGTAGCCCACGGGTTTGCCCGAACCATCCGCGATATAGGAAAACGGAATGGAGCTGTCACGGTGAGCGAGAGTGATCGTGCCGGAGTCGTTGATTTTCTTCAGTGTGCCGGTGAGTTCGGCGGCGAAAACTGGAGTGCTGATCAGAGCAGCAGCGATAGCTGCGCCCAGGATATGGGGAACGATGCGCATCAATACTTCCTCGACATTTGTTTTTTTTATGAGACCGGTTGGGACGGCCACGTTTTTATATAAACAGTACTGCGAAAGCCTGTGACGGCTCCTGAGGCGCCTCAGGCAATCGCCTACGAGTGTAGAGCATGAGTCGTGCCAGACCAGAAATAAAAGGTTAACCATATGATTTATATAGAGATTAACTTTGTGTTACGGGTTTTTTCTCCTGTTTTGGTCCGGCAAACCGAATAGGTTGAGCTATGGCGTTCGGAAAACCGAATGGCGGCGTGGGCCTGTATCGCCCATGAAAAAGCCCCGGGAGTGTGGCTCCCGGGGCTTTTGGGTGTGGCTCTGTCAGAACGTATAGTCGGCCGACACCACTGCCGCGCGGCCATCGCCGGGCACTGCCCAACCGTTGTTGCGGATACGGGTGAGGTACTCCTTGTCGAACAGGTTGTTGATGTTCAGCTGCAGGTTCAACTGTTTGTTGACCTTGTAACCGAGCATCGCACGCTGCACCGCATAGCCGGGGGAAGTCGGCGAGTTGGCGGCGCTGACCAGGTACTGCTTGGTTTGCGCCGTGATGCCGTAGCCCACCTGGAAGTCGTAGGGCAGGTCGTACACCGTCCAGATGCTGGCTGCATGTTTGGGGGTGAAGGTCAGCGGCTCGCCTTTCTGCACGTCGATGCCGGTGGTCGCCAGGGTGTAATCGCTGGCGCTGCGCAGCACACGAGTGTTCAGGTAGGTGTAGTTGGCGAAGACCTTCCAGCGGTCAGTCAGCTGACCGCTCAGGCCCAGCGCCACACCGTCTGCACGTGCCTTGCCGTCGAGGGTCTGGGTGCCGCTCAGGTTGCTCGGGTCATTGTCGGCGACTTTATAGTTGGTGCGGTCATTGCGGAAGATCGCGCCCGTCAGCGAGAGGGCATTGTCGAGCAGGTCCCATTTGGTGCCGATCTCATAGCTGACGGCGGTTTCCGGGGAAACATCGCAGTTGTTGGTGGCGATGCTTGAGCTTTTGGCCGGGGTGTAGCAACCCCCATTGACGCTGGCCTGGGACGGCGTCTTGCTGTTGCCGTAGGCGATATAGAAGCTGCCGTTTTCCACCGGTTTGTAGACCAGCGCCAGGCGGTAGGAGGTCAGGTCATCCGCCTGGCCGTAGCGAGTGCCGGGCGTTTCCACGCCAGTGCTGGAATAGGCATTGGTCACCGAGCTGCCGGCGTTGTGCTCGTAACGCAGGCCGCCGTTGATTTCCCACTGTGGGTTGAGCTTGAGCGTGTCGAAGGCATAGGCGGCGCGGTTGTTCAGCGCGCCGTCAATGTGGGCGGCCCGGGTGAAGTTGACGGGGCCGGACCATTCGGAGTTCGGATCGCTGTAGCTGACCGGTGGTGGGACGATGGTGCTGCCGTTGGCGTTGGTCAGCCATTTACCGGTATCCGCCTCGTATTCCTCGCGGCTGATGGCGATGCCGGTCACCAGCGTGTGGTCGATGAACCCGGTGCTGAAGTGGCTGGTGACGTCGGTCTGGTTGGTGAACATCTTGTTCTGGGTGTTGCGCTCGTTACCCAGTGAGCCGCCGCTTGGCTGGAAGTAGCCCGGCTGCAGGCCTGCGGCGCAAGGGGCGCCGGTGATCTGGGTGCCGCTGGCCAGGCAGCCGGTCAATGCACCTTCGGGGCCTGAGGCGCGCAGGTCCTGGCGCACCCGCTCGACGCGGGTGAAGTTGCGCACCGAGACGGCGTCGTTGAAGTCGTGTTCGAGCTTCAGGCTGAACGAGTCCGATGTGATTTGCTGGTCATTGATGTTGTGGTAGCCGTAGTAGTCACTCCAACCCACGCCCGGCATGGGCTTGCCGTTGTAGATCGGGATACCGTATTGCGGTGTGTTGTCGTCTTTCTGGTGCTCATAACTGACGGTGACACGTGTCGGCGTTCCCAGGCCAAACGCGATGGAGGGCGCGATGCCCCAGCGTTCGTAATCTTCATAATCGCGGCCAGGCACGTCGTTACCATGGGCCATCAGGTTCAGGCGGAACGCGGTGGTGTCGTTGAGCGTCTGGTTGGTGTCCAGGGTGGTGCGCTTGTAGTTATCGGTGCCGATGCCCGCACTGATGGTGGTTTTGTCGCGTAATTCCGGCTGTTTGCTCACCAGGTTGATGGTGCCACCGACCGCGCCGGAGCCGGAATACACCGAACTTGCGCCGCTGACGACTTCGACCTGCTCCAGGTTGAACGGGTCGGTGCGGCTGTACTGCGCGCTGTCACGCACGCCGTCTACGTAGATGTCGCCGCTGGCGGAGAAGCCGCGCAGGTTGATGCTGTCGCCATACCCGCTGCCGCCTTCGCCGGCCCCGAAGGTGATCCCCGGCACGGTGCTGAGCACGTCGCGCAGGGTCAGCAGGTTCTGGTCATGAATGACTTCCTTGGGCACCACCGTGATGGTCTGCGGCGTGTCGCGCAGGGCCTCGGTGTACTTGGGGGAAGAAGGCGCCACAGGGTTGTAGACGCTCTGGCTCGGGGCCTGGCCTTCGATGCTGGTCGCGCCGAGTTGGATGACCCCTGTGTTGTCTTCTGGTGCGGGCTCCGCCGCGTAACTGAATCCTCCTTGCGCAGCCACTGCCAGGCCCACTGCCGACGCGAGCAAATGCCGCGATGAGAGGGGGGCAGAACTGATGCCGGTAGCCATTGAGTAATCTCTTGTTAGTGTTAGTGAGATGCGATCGTAATTGATAAGCGATCTCAAATGTAATACTTTGTAACCAAATAAATCATGAAACTTTTTGCGGTCCTTGATCGCTACTCGGGGCAGGAATGCAGAGCGCACAGCCAGGCAGCGAGCCCTCGGATATCGGTGATAACCCGCGTGCCTATGTGCGCTGGGTGATGCATGCGGCACAGCTGGGAGATGCCGACGCACAGGCGACCCTGGCCCAGCTGCTGCTCGACGGTCGTGGCGTGCAGAAGGATGAGGCGCTGGGGTTGAGCTGGTTTCGCATCGCTGCGCGGCAGCGTCACCCCATGGCGATCAACATGATCGGGCGCTGCCTGGAGAATGGCTGGGGCTGCGAGGTCGACTTGGAAGACAGTGCGCGGCATTACCGCAAGGCCGCCGATCTGGGGCTGGATTGGGGTTTGTATAACTACGGCCAGTTGCTGACGCGTGGCCGTGGTGTGGAGCGTGACCTTGTCGCGGCATATGAACTGTTCCGCCAGGCTGCGGCCAAGGGGCACGCCAAGTCGATGAACCTGTTGGGTCGGTTCCACCATGAAGGCGTGGTGGTGCCCAAGGATGTTCAACTGGCGCGCCAGTGGTATCAGCGCTCAGCCGAGGCCGGGGATTTCCGCGGGCAATACAACCATGCTGCGGAGCTGGCTCACGACGGCGACGAAGTGCAGGCCTGCCTATGGTTGGAGCGGGCCCTCGCGACGGCCACACCGGGCTTTTTGCAGGCGGCTTATCCCGTGTTGCTGGGCTCAGCCTTCAGCGGGATTCGTGAAATGGGCCTGCGCTATCAGCGTCATCTGCAGGCATGAAAAAGCCCCTGGACCTTTCGGTGCAGGGGCTTTTTTACGTCGGGCTGATCAGGCCGCTTCGATCTTGCCGCGGTTGTGCTCAACCTTGGACAGGTAACGCTGCACGTTCTCCTGCTCCTGCGGCGTGGTGAACAGGCCCAGCTTGCTGCGGCGCCACAGGATGTCCTGGGGCTGAGTGGCCCATTCTTCAGCGCACAGGTAATCGACTTCGCGGGTGTACAGGCCGCCACCGAGGTGGTCACCCATGTCCGCCAGCGATTGCACGCCTTCCAGCAGGCGCCAGGTGCGGCTGCCGTAAGTGGTGGACCAGCGACGGGCAATCTCGCTCGGCACCCAGTCGTATTTGCTACGGATTGCATCGGCCAGGGCTTCTGGCGTGCTCATGTTTTCGCCGCCGGGCAGGGTGGCTGTAGCCGTCCAGCTTGGGCGCATCTGCGTGAAGTAAGGCGCCAGTTGTGCCATCGCCGATTCGGCCAGCTTGCGGTAGGTGGTCAGCTTGCCGCCGAACACCGACAGCAACGGCGCCTCGCCCGAGGTGCCGGACAGCGCCAGGGTGTAGTCGCGGGTCACGGCCGACGGGTTGTCGGACTCGTCGTTGCACAACGGGCGCACGCCGGAATAGGTGTGCACGATGTCATCGCGGCTCAGCTGCTTCTTGAAGTGCGCGTTGACCACCTTGAGCATGTAGTCGGTTTCACCTTCGGTAATCGCCACTTTCGCCGGGTCGCCGGTGTATTCGCGGTCGGTGGTGCCGATGATGGTCAGGTGATTCAGGTACGGAATGGTGAAGACGATACGCTGGTCTTCGTTCTGCAGGATGTGCGCGTGGGCGCCTTCATACAGCTTCGGTACGATCAGGTGGCTGCCCTGGATCAGACGGATGCCGTAGGGCGAATCCAGCTTCAAGTCATCCTTGATGAACTTGGCCACCCACGGGCCGGCGGCGTTCACCAGCGCTCGGGCGCGGATCGAGAACAGGCTGCCGTCGGCACGTTCCATGTTCATTTCCCACAGGCCCTTGCTGCGGTGTGCGCTGACGCAACGGGTCTGGGTGTGGATGTGCGCACCCTTTTCCCGCGCAGCCATGGCGTTGAGTACTACAAGGCGGGCGTCGTCGACCCAGCAATCGGAGTATTCGAAGCCTTTGGTGATTTCGCTTTTCAGCGGACTGTCGGGGCCGAACTTGAGGCTCTTGGAGCCTTCGAGTTTTTCCCGCTTGCCCAGATGGTCATACAGGAACAGGCCGGCGCGAATCATCCATGCCGGACGTAGGTGCGGGCGGTGGGGCAATACAAAGCGCATCTGCTTGACGATGTGCGGGGCCTTGGCCAACAGCACCTCACGTTCAGCCAGGGCCTCGCGCACCAGGCGGAATTCGTAATGCTCTAGGTAACGCAGGCCACCGTGGATCAGCTTGCTGCTCGCGGAGGAAGTGTGGCTGGCCAGGTCGTCCTTTTCGCAAAGGAATACCGACAAACCGCGACCGGCTGCGTCTGCTGCAATCCCGACGCCATTGATCCCGCCACCGATAACGGCGACGTCATAGACTTCGGCAAGCGGTGGGGCAGGCAAGGTAGAAGGGTTCATCGGCTGGCCTCGCAATCTTTTTCGTATTGGAATTCGAACATAAATGTTCATTTGCGAAAATGGTAGCTTATAAACGCAGGCACAGCCAGCCCGCTTCGATTGAAAATACTGATCGAAGGGCGAAGAAAGGAAAATTTGTGAACATCAGGGGGCAGGACACCCCCTGTATAGGCTTACACCACTTCCAGTCGAATCTTGTGCTGATTCAACAGTTGCACCAGTGCCGGGACCGGCTGCTGATCGGTGACTAAACAATCGATCAAGCTGATCGGTCCCAGGCGAATCATGGCGTTGCGCCCGAATTTGCTGGAGTCCGCCGCCAGGATCACCTTGCGCGCATTGGCAATGATCGCCTGGGAAACCCGTACTTCCTGATAATCGAAGTCCAGAAGGCTGCCGTCTTCATCGATACCGCTGATGCCCACCAAGGCGAAATCGACCTTGAACTGGTTGATGAAATCAACGCTGGCCTGGCCTACTACACCGCCATCCCGGCGCACGTTGCCGCCGGTCAGGAGTACGTCGAAGTCGTCTTTGGCACTCAGCATCATGGCGACGTTGAGGTTATTGGTGATGATTTTCAGGTGGCTGTGGTTAAGCAGCGCACGCGCGATCGATTCGGTGGTGGTACCGATGTTGATAAACAGCGAGGCGTGATCGGGGATTTGCGCGGCGATGGCTTCGCCGATGCGCTGTTTTTCGTCGCGCATCTGGTCGGCACGCATGGCGTACGCGGTGTTTTCAACGCTGGAATCATAGGCTGCGCCGCCATGGTAGCGGCGCAACAGATTGGCTTCCGCCAGTTGATTGATATCGCGGCGGATGGTTTGCGGGGTGACAACGAAGAGCTGCGCCATTTCCTCGATACTCACATAGCCGCGTTCGCGAACCAGTTCGAGGATTTGTTGCTGGCGGGGAGGCAGATTCATGGTGCGTCCTTTGGGCTGCCGTAAAAAGTGGCCCATGATGACGCAGGAATCTGCTCCCTGCCAGTTACAACCCTATGCGCGTCCGGCGCTTGGCTTATTCAGCGCCTTCGTGGGGTTCCCAGTCGCGGGTGCGGCTGACTGCTTTCTGCCAGCCGGCGTAGAGTTTTTCCTTCGCCGCTTCTTCCAGCTGCGGTTCGAATTGACGCTCGATTACCGCCTTGCCACGCAGTTCGTCCAGGCTGCCCCAGAAACCGCACGCCAGGCCGGCCAGGTAGGCGGCGCCCAACGCGGTGGTTTCGCGCATTTGTGGGCGTTCAACCTGGGTACCGAGGATGTCGGCCTGGAACTGCATCAGGAAGTTGTTGGCGACCGCGCCACCGTCTACCCGCAGGGATTTGAGGCGTTCGCCGGAATCCTGCTGCATGGCATCGAGTACGTCGCGGGTCTGGTAGGCAATCGACTCCAGGGCTGCACGAATGATGTGATCCACGCGTACGCCACGGGTCAGGCCGAACAGCGCACCACGGGCATACGGGTCCCAGTACGGAGCGCCCAGGCCGGTGAAGGCTGGCACCAGGTACACGCCGTTGCTGTCCTTGACCTTGCCGGCGAAGTATTCGGTGTCGGTGGCATCGGCGATGATCTTCAACTCATCACGCAGCCATTGCACGGTGGAACCGCCGTTGAACACGGCGCCTTCCAGGGCGTAGGCCACTTCACCACGCGGGCCGCAGGCGATGGTGGTGAGCATGCCGTGCTTGGATTTCACCGCCTTGTCGCCGGTGTTCATCAGCAGGAAGCAGCCGGTGCCGTAGGTGTTTTTCGCCTGGCCCGGTTCTACGCACATTTGGCCAAACAGCGCCGCCTGCTGGTCACCGGCGATACCGCCGATGGCGATACCGCTTTTGGTGCGACCATAGATTTCCGAGGAAGACTTCACTTCCGGCAGCATTTCGCGCGGCACGTCGAGAATCTCCAGCATCTTCGCATCCCACTCCAGCGTGTGGATGTTGAAGAGCATGGTGCGCGAGGCGTTGGTGTAGTCGGTGACGTGGGTCTTGCCGCCGGTAAATTTCCAGATCAGCCAGCTGTCGATGGTGCCGAACAGCAGCTCGCCGTTACGCGCACGTTCGCGGCTGCCTTCGACGTTGTCGAGGATCCACTTGAGCTTGGTGCCGGAGAAGTACGGGTCGGTGACCAGGCCGGTGGTGTCGTTGATGTATTGTTCGTGGCCGTCGCGCTTGAGCTGCTGGCAGATCTCGGTGCTGCGGCGGCATTGCCAGACGATCGCGTTGTAGATCGGGCGGCCGGTGATTTTGTCCCAGACCACGGTGGTTTCACGCTGGTTGGTGATACCGATTGCCGCGACCTGGTCATGGTGCAGGCCGGCTTGTGCCAGGGCCTCGACCATCACCGCGCTCTGAGTGGCGAAAATCTCCATCGGGTCATGTTCGACCCAGCCGGCTTGCGGGTAATGCTGGGTGAATTCACGCTGGGCGGTGCAGACCACGTTGGCGTCACGATCGAAGATGATCGCCCGGGAACTGGTGGTGCCCTGATCGAGGGCAATGATGTAGTTCTTATTCTGAATGTCGGTCATGTCGATTGCCTTGGACGGAGAATAGGGAAGTCAGTAAACAGCCTGGGCCGCAAAAGGGCAGTACGGTCCAGGCTATCGCATCAGGAAGTACGGGTTTTGGCGGTGGCAGCCGCTTCGGTTGCATCAGTTGTAGCAGGTGCGGCGCTGGGCAGGTGACGGGCAATCAGCCCGCGATAGGCGGCAGCACCGAGGCAGGCGCCGACAATCGGCGCAAAGATCGGAATCAGGAAGTAAGGAATGTCGCGCCCGCCAGTGAAAGCCATTTCACCCCAACCGGCGAAAAAGGTCATCAGCTTGGGGCCGAAGTCACGGGCCGGGTTCATCGCAAAGCCGGTCAGCGGGCCCATGGCACTGCCGATCACGGCAATCAGCAAACCAATCAGCAGCGGCGCCAACGGGCCGCGGGGCAGGCCGTTGTTGTCATCGGTCAGGGCCATGATCACGCCCATCAGGATCGCGGTGATGACCATTTCCACCAGGAACGCCTGGGCCGTGCCCAGCAGCGGATGCGGGTAGGTGGAGAACACCGACGCCAGTTCCAGGCTGGCCTGGGTGCCGCGAATCATGTGGTGGGTTTGTTCGTAATCGAAAAACAGGTTGCTGTAGAGCGTGTAAACCAACGCGGCCGAACAGAAGGCCCCGGCGACCTGGGCGATGATGTAGAACGGCAGTTTGCGCTTGTCGAAATCGGCAAAGATGCACAGCGCGATACTGACCGCCGGATTCAGGTGAGCCCCGGAAATACCGGCGCTCAGGTAGATCGCCATGCTGACGCCGATCCCCCAGATGATACTGATTTCCCACAACCCAAAGCTGGCACCCGCGACCTTGAGCGCAGCAACACATCCGGTACCGAAGAAGATCAGCAACGCAGTGCCCAGGAATTCGGCCATGCATTGACTTGAAAGTGAAGGCTGTTGAAGAGCAGTTGTCATGGAAAACCTCTGTTTTTGTTGTTGTCTGGCGTTTTGCCGCAACGGGCAATCGGCGATTTTCACCGTGGCGAGGATCCCCATCCTGTTCGCGGCTTACTGCTGTGAATCCGTAGGTGCATTCCTACAGTATTCGTAAACGAAAAAATATAGACAAGAATGACGGCTGTCAAAGGTCGAAAGTGAACGATCGGTCATTTTGTAATTATTGGTGTGATGAATGATCGTGCCGTGGGCGCGGGAAGCGGCAGGGAAGGTGCGCGTGAGCGCGTGGCAGAGGGCTTCGGACTAGAGCCTTTTGCTTGTTGTTGGCCTAGAATTGGCTGTCTGTTTTTTCACCTTTTTGCCAAGCCTGGAGCCCACATGACGCCCGCATTGGACCTGTTGAAAAAAGTTCGCGCCGAACATCGAATTCACAGTTACGAACATGACCCCAAGGCAGCGTCCTATGGTCTGGAGGCCGCGGAAAAATTGGGCCTGGACCCGGCGCAGGTGTTCAAGACCCTGCTGGCCAGCAGTGAAAAAGCCGAGCTGCTGGTGGCGGTTGTGCCGGTCGTCGGAAGTTTGGATTTAAAGGCGTTGGCGCAGGCGGCGGGGGTAAAAAAGGTCGAGATGGCAGACCCGGCAGCGGCGCAACGGGCCACCGGTTACTTGTTGGGCGGCATCAGCCCGCTGGGGCAGAAGAAACGCCTGCGCACCTTCATCGATGTGAAGGCGCAGTCGTTTCCGACAATTTTTATCAGTGCGGGGAGAAGGGGGCTTGAGGTGGAGTTGGCAGCGACAGTGCTGGCCGAACATACCCAGGCCAAGTTCGCGGAAATTGGCCGGGCGTGATGCGTTGACGTCAGGAGGCGGTGCTGTAGCGGCGAACGCCTGACTCAACCTGAGGGATTTGTGCTGCGGTACTGCCTGAGGCCTGGAACAACACCAGGTGCTCGGCTGCCACGCGAATGCCCACGTCGGCACCGACCAAGTGATCGGCGTGGCTGGGGAAGATCGACTCCAGCTGAGCGCCTGTCGGCAACTGCAAGCGATACAGGGTCGACGCGCCGAGGAACGTCTTGCCGACAATCCGCGCCTTCAAGGCGCTGTCCGGTGCATAAACGATGTCGTCCGGGCGCAGCAACACATCCACCGCGCCGCCGGTTGGCCAGGTGTAGGCACGATTGCCGCGCAACTCCCCCAGTTCGGTGGTAACCGATTCCGGCGTGTTCAACTGCCCGCGAATGAAGTAACCCTGGCCAATGAAGCTGGCGACAAAGGGTGTCAGCGGTTCGTGATAGAGGTTGTAGGGCGTATCCCACTGCTCCAGGCGACCCTCCTTGAACACGCCGACATGGTCACTCACTGCGAAGGCTTCTTCCTGGTCGTGGGTCACCAGAATCGCACTGGTGCCCCGCGCCTTGAGGATATCGCGTACTTCGTGGCTGAGTTTGCGCCGCAGTTCGCCGTCGAGGTTGGAGAAGGGTTCGTCCAGCAGCAACAATTGCGGTTCCGGCGCCAGGGCGCGAGCCAGGGCGACGCGTTGCTGCTGGCCGCCCGAGAGTTCGTGGGGGAAGCGCTTGCCGAGGTTTTTCAGGTTCACCAGTTCCAGCAATTCAGCGACCACACGCTCTTTTTGCGGGTGCTTGCGAATGCCGAAGGCGATGTTGTCGGCCACGCTGAGGTGTGGAAACAGCGCGTAGTCCTGGAACACCATGCCGATCCGACGTTTCTCCGGAGCCAGTGTGAAACCGGCGCTGGAAATGACTTCGCCTGCCAGGCTGATCTCGCCTTCATGCACCGGCTCAAACCCGGCAATCGCTCGCAGCGTGGTGGTCTTGCCGCAGCCCGAGGAGCCCAGCAGGCAACCGATGTCGCCGGCGTTGAGGTGCAGATTGAGGTTCTGCACCACCCGTTGGTCTTGATAGCCGCATGCCAGATTGCGCAGGTTCAGCAGTAGTGGCTGGCTCATGCAGGACGGTACGCCGGCGCAACCAGAAACTCGAGCAGGGCTTTTTGTGCGTGCAGGCGGTTTTCCGCCTGGGCCCAGGCTACTGAACGTTGATCGTCCAGCAGGTCGAGACTGATTTCTTCGCCACGGTGGGCGGGCAGGCAGTGCATGAACAGCACGTCCGGCGCGGCCAGGTCGAGCAGGGCGCGGGTGACCTGGAACGGGGCGAAGAGCTTGAGGCGCTTGGCGGTTTCCTCTTCCTGGCCCATGGAGGTCCACACGTCGGTGCTCACCAGGTGTGCGCCGATGACCGCCTCACGCGGGTCGCGGACGATAGTCACGCGGTCGCCGGCCTGGGCCAGGAAACGTGCATCCGGCTCGTAGCCTTCAGGGCAGGCAACGCGCAATTTGAAGTCGAACTGGATCGCCGCTTCTATATAGCTGTTGCACATGTTGTTGCCGTCGCCGATCCAGGCCACGGTCTTGCCCTGGATCGAGCCGCGCTGTTCGAGGAAGGTTTGCATGTCGGCCAGCAACTGGCAGGGGTGCAGGTCATCGGACAGGCCGTTGATCACGGGCACTCGGGAGTTGGCGGCAAATTCGGTCAGGGTGCTGTGGGCGAAGGTACGGATCATCACCGCATCCAGCATGCTCGACATCACGATCGCGCAATCGCTGATCGGCTCGCCACGGCCCAGTTGGGTATCGCGAGGTGACAGGAAGATAGCCTGGCCGCCGAGCTGAATCATGCCGGCTTCGAAAGACACGCGGGTGCGGGTCGACGACTTCTCGAAAATCATCCCGAGCACGCGGTTTTTCAAAGGCTCGAACAGTACGCCGCGGTTACGCAGGTCTTTAAGCTCAATGCCTCGACGGAGCACGCTGACCAGCTCTTCGGGCGTGCAATCCATCAGGGAGAGAAAGTGCCTTGCGCTCATCATTAACTACCTTTTTGCAACAGACCGCAGATACTCAAAGCCTGGTTTATTTTGAAAACGGGCGAGACCTGCGGCGAAAGCCGCACGGGGCGACGAAATAGGGGAAGGCGCGATCTTATAATTAAATGTCGCGTCTTACCAATAGGGCTACAGTTTTTAGGGGAGTTCAAGGACGCGGGGAGGGCGCTTTTGAAGCCTGTTTCCTGACAGCAGCGGGTCATTTGTACACTGGCGCTGCGCCACATTGCAATGCGTGAGGGCGGGCTGAGGCCGGGCTGCGTCGGTTTCAGCGGGCTGCCGGAGGCTTCTGAAACATTTCCTGATGTTTCCTCATGGCCTGGCCTGATGCCCCTGGATTCACACGACGAACGTTGCTGGCGCTGCTGCCCCCGGCGGGCCATAGTTTTCGTCCGAAGTGCCTAGCCCACAATAAAAGAGACTGGCCATGACCAAGACTCTCCACCACCGTGCCTGCCATCTGTGCGAAGCCATCTGCGGCCTCACACTGGAAACTACCCAGGGCGAAGACGCAAGCCTGGCGATCACCTCGATCAAGGGCGACCCCCTGGATACGTTCAGCCGTGGCCATATCTGCCCCAAGGCCGTGGCCCTGCAAGACATCCAGAATGACCCGGACCGCCTGCACCAGCCCATGTTGCGGGTGGGCAGCGAATGGCAGCCGATCCCGTGGGAAGACGCCTTTGTACTTGTAGCCGAGCGCCTGGCCGCGATTCAAGCGCGTCACGGGCAGAATGCTGTGGCGGTGTACCAGGGCAATCCGAGCGTGCACAACTATGGCCTGATGACCCACAGCAACTACTTCCTTGGCCAGCTGAAGACCCGCAATCGTTTTTCCGCCACCTCGGTGGACCAGTTACCCCACCACCTCACCAGCCACCTGATGTACGGCCACGGCCTGTTGCTGCCGATCCCGGACATCGACCATACCGATTTCATGCTGATCCTCGGCGGCAACCCGTTGGCGTCCAACGGCAGCATCATGACCGTGCCGGATGTGGAGAAACGCCTGAAGGCCATCCAGGCTCGCGGCGGCAAAGTCGTGGTGGTTGATCCGCGCCGCAGCGAGACGGCGGCGATGGCCGACCAGCATCTGTTCGTGCGCCCGGGCGGTGATGCGGCGTTGTTGTTCGGATTGCTCAATACACTGTTTGCCGAGAACCTGACCCGTGACAGTCACCTGCCGGTGGACGGCCTGGATGACGTGCGCCACGCCGTGGCCGGATTCACCGCCGAGGCCATGAGCCGTCAATGTGCGGTACCCGCCGAGCAGATCCGCCAGTTGGCCCGGGACTTTGCGGCGGCTGAAAGGGCTGTGTGTTATGGCCGCATGGGCGTTTCGACCCAGGCGTTCGGCACGCTGTGCCATTGGCTGGTGCAGTTGATCAACCTGGTGACCGGCAATCTGGATCGAGTCGGCGGGGCCTTGTGCACCACGCCGGCAGTCGATCTGGTGGCTTCCACCTCCGGCGGGCACTTCAATCGCTGGCAAAGCCGGGTTTCCGGGCGACCCGAGTACGGGGGCGAGCTGCCGGTATCGGCACTGGCTGAAGAAATGCTCACTGAGGGTGAAGGGCAAATCCGTGCGCTGGTGACGGTGGCGGGCAATCCGGTGCTCTCCACGCCCAACGGCCGGCAACTGGAGCAGGCGCTGGATGGCCTGGAGTTCATGGTCAGCATCGACCTGTATATCAACGAGACCACGCGTTATGCCGACCTGATCCTGCCGTCCACCTCGGCCCTGGAAAACGATCACTACGACACCACCTTCAATATGTTCGCGGTGCGTAACGTCACCCGTTTCAATCGCGCCATCCTGCCGAAACCCGAGGGTGCGTTGCATGACTGGGAAATCTTCGTCGGCCTGGCCCGGGCGTTTGCCGAGAAGACGGGTAATACACTCAAACCGACGATGCCGCCTGCGCAGATGATCGACTTCGGGCTGCGGGCCGGGCCTTATGGCGACAGGTTGTCCATTGCCGCGCTGGCCGATCACCCTCATGGCCTGGACCTCGGGCCGCTGAAACCCAACCTCGCAGGCCGCCTGAAAACCGCCAATGGCCATCTGCAGGCCGCACCATCGGTAATCCTTGCCGACCTGGCGCGCTTTGCCGCGCAGCCGGTGCCCGAGGTGAATGAGTTGCTGCTGATCGGCCGCCGGCATGTGCGCAGCAACAACTCCTGGATGCATAACTACCACCGGCTGGTGAAGGGCAAGCCTCGCCATCAACTGCTGATGCATCCGGATGACCTTGCCCATCGCCAGTTGACTGACGGGCAGCGGGTACGGGTCAGCTCGCGGATCGGCATGATCGAGGTGGAAGTGTTGGCCAGTCTCGACATGATGCCCGGCGTGGTCAGCCTGCCTCACGGTTGGGGCCACGGCCGCCCTGGCGTGCAGATGACCATCGCCAGCGGGCAGCCGGGGGCGAGCGCGAATGACCTGACGGATGAGCGGCAACTGGATGAGCTGTCGGGCAACGCAGCGTTGAACGGCGTGCCGGTGCAGGTGGCGGCGGCGTAAGGATTGTCTGTCGGGGAGTCCGAGCGTCACGCTGGGGTTTGCGTTACAATGCGCCACCGTGCCGACCCATGAGTCGGAAAGTTCCAGCCGAGGTGTTCCATGGATATCATCGAAACGATCAAAGAGCAGATTGCCAACAACACTATTCTGCTTTACATGAAGGGCGCCCCTAACGCTCCCCAGTGTGGCTTCTCCGCAAAGGCTTCCCAGGCAATCATGCAATGTGGCGAGAAGTTCGCCTACGTGGATATCCTGCAGAACCCGGAAATCCGCGCCAACCTGCCGAAGTACGCCAACTGGCCAACCTTCCCGCAGCTGTGGGTTGCCGGTGAGCTGGTCGGCGGTAGCGACATCATCACCGAAATGGCGGCTGATGGTTCGTTGCAGGCACTGATCAAAGACGCAGCGGCCAAAGCAGCTGCGAAGACCGAAGCCTGATTTGTTTTAGGCCGCGGCAATAAAAAGCCCCGCTTCTCGAAAGAGAGCGGGGCTTTTTAGTGGCCGGGAATTGAAGGGTTATTCACCCATCTGCGATTGCAGGTAATTCTCGATAGTCACTTTGTCGATCAAGCCGATTTGGGTTTCCAGCCAGTCGATGTGTTCTTCCTGGTCTTCAAGGATATCTTCCAGCAGTTCACGGCTGCCGAAGTCGCCCTTGGATTCGCAATGGGCAATGGCGGCCTTCAGGTCGGTGTGGCTCTTGCGCTCGAAGTTCAGGTCGCAGTTGATCATTTCCTGGGTGTGCTCGCCGATGTTCAGCTTGCCCAGGTCCTGCACGTTCGGCAGGCCTTCAAGGAACAGGATGCGTTTGATCAGCGCGTCAGCGTCCTTCATGGCCTTGATGGATTCTTTGTATTCACGCTTGCCCAGCTTTTCCAGGCCCCAATCGTCATACATGCGCGCATGCAGGAAGTACTGATTGATCGCGACCAGTTCATTGGCAAGGATTTTGTTGAGTTGCTGGATGACTGTGATGTCGCCTTTCATGATTGGGGTCCTGCCCTGTATTAGCTGTATATAAGGCGGAGTTTGAGCTGCGCATTTACTACTGTCAAACCTAAGTTATTGAATAATAAATGAAAATTAATCGGAATAAGAATGTTTGTGTTCCGCGTCTTGGCGCTAACTGTTTGAATTTCGGGCATAAAAAAACCGGACACTAAGTCCGGTTCTTTAAAACACGCTGATTAAGCGTGTGTAAATTCTGCTGAGTAGGGGATCGCAGCCTGGGCAGTTTGCAGCTGCGTCAGGGTTTCCCGTACCACTTGCTTGGCGAGGCAGGCGCATTTGCCGCATTGGCTGGCAACGCCGGTGGTTTCACGTACTTCCTTGTAGCTGCAGCAACCTTCGTAGATTGCTTCGCGGATTTGTCCGTCGGTGACGCCAGTGCAAAGGCAGACATACATAAGGGAGAACCATCGCGGTTTAAGGCTTAAGTGCGACGGATCTTAATGTTAACGAGAATGATTGTCAAAGTAGTTTCTCAAGCCTTGGTGTTTGCACGCGGCTTCACTGACGAACGGCTTTTTTCCGGTATGATGGTCGGTCTTCACGAAGCGTGATCACGTCACAGGCCTGTCGTTTAGCTGCGGCACACTGGGACGGATCCTTTTACTTCAGTCACCACCATCAGGAGATACCCAATGAGCGTACTCGTCGGCAAACAAGCCCCGGATTTCGACGTACCCGCCGTCCTCGGCAATGGCGAAATCGTAGACAGCTTCAAACTGTCTGAAGCCATCAAAGGCAAATACGGCCTGGTGTTCTTCTACCCGCTGGACTTCACCTTCGTCTGCCCATCGGAGCTGATCGCTCTGGATCACCGCATGGACGATTTCAAGGCGCGTAACGTTGAAGTGGTAGCCGTTTCCATCGACTCCCATTTCACCCACAACGCCTGGCGCAACACCGCCATCAATGATGGCGGCATCGGCAAAGTCAAATACACCATGGCTGCCGACATGAAGCACGACATCGCCAAGGCCTACGACGTTGAGTCCGAAGGCGGCGTGGCTTTCCGTGGCGCGTTCCTGATCGACGACAAGGGCGTTGTGCGCTCGCAGATCATCAACGACCTGCCGCTGGGCCGTAACATGGAAGAGCTGATCCGCCTGGTCGACGCTCTGCAATTCCACGAAGAGCACGGTGAAGTCTGCCCTGCCAACTGGAAAAAAGGCGACAAAGGCATGAACGCTTCGCCAGAAGGCGTTGCGGCTTACCTGACCGAGAACGCTGGCAAGCTGTAAGCCACGTTCGAAGCAAAAAAAACCGGCCTGAGAGGGCCGGTTTTTTTATGCGCGGGATTTGGCTTCAGTCGCCGAAGTCTTCCCAGCCGCCCATCTGTTTCCAACGGTTGACGATGCCGCAGAACAGCTCGGCGGTCTTCTCGGTGTCGTAGCGGGCCGAGTGGGCCTCACGACCGTCGAAGTCGATACCGGCAGCCTGGCAGGCCTTCGCCAGCACGGTCTGGCCATAGGCCAAACCGGCCAGGGTCGCAGTGTCGAAGCTGGAGAACGGGTGAAACGGGTTGCGCTTCATGTCCAGGCGCGCCACGGCGGCGTTGAGGAAGCCCAGGTCGAAGCTGCTGTTGTGGCCCACCAGGATCGCGCGTTTGCAGCCATTGGCCTTCAGGGCCTTGCGTACGCCACGGAAGATGTCGGTCAGCGCCGCTTCTTCACTGACGGCCATGCGCAGTGGGTGATCAAGCTTGATCCCGGTGAATTCCAGGGCCGCCGCTTCGATGTTGGCACCTTCGAACGGCTCGACGCGGAAGAAGTGGGTGTGTTCCGGGAACACGAAACCCTGTTCATCCATGCCGATGGTCGTGGCGGCGATTTCCAGCAGCGCGTCAGTGGCGCAATTGAAGCCGCCGGTTTCTACGTCGATGACAACCGGCAGGTAGCCACGGAAACGCTCGGCCATCGGGTGACGGGAACCGCCACCACCGCCGCCGTGTTCCTGGTCGTCGTCGTAATGGTCTTCACTCACGGGTGTTCCTCCAGCAGGCGCCAGCGCAGTGTTTCACCGGCGCGCAGCGGGATAACGGTCAGCTCGCCAAACGGCAGGCTGGTGGGGGCGGTCCAGTCTTCACGGACCAGGGTAATGCGGTCGGTATTCGCCGGCAGGCCATAGAAACGCGGGCCGTTGAGGCTGGCGAACCCTTCAAGCTTGTCCAGGGCGTTGCGTTGTTCGAACGCTTCGGCATACAACTCGATCGCCGCATAGGCGGTGTAACACCCGGCACAACCACACGCGGCTTCCTTGGCGTGTTGGGCGTGAGGTGCAGAGTCGGTACCGAGGAAAAATTTCTCGCTGCCACTGGTGGCGGCATCGAGCAGCGCTACCTGGTGCGTGTTGCGCTTGAGAATCGGCAGGCAATAGAAGTGCGGCCGAATCCCGCCCACCAGCATGTGGTTGCGGTTGTACAGCAGGTGATGCGCGGTGATGGTCGCGCCGACGTTGGCCGAAGCCTCGGTGACGAACTGCACGGCATCGGCGGTGGTGATGTGCTCGAACACCACCTTGAGGGTCGGGAACAGCTCGACAACTCGGCGCATGTGCTCGTCGATGAAGATCTTTTCACGATCGAACACATCGACATCGCCACGGGTGACTTCACCGTGGATCAGCAACGGCATGCCCACTTCGGCCATGGCTTCGATGGCCGGCAGGATCTTGTCGATACTGGTGACGCCGGAATCGGAGTTGGTGGTCGCGCCGGCCGGGTACAGCTTGGCGGCGTGCACGAAACCACTGGCCTTGGCCTGGCGGATTTCTTCGGGCTGGGTGCGGTCGGTCAGGTACAGCACCATCAACGGTTCGAAGCGGCTGCCGGCCGGTCGTGCAGCGAGAATGCGCTGGCGATAGGCGTCGGCTTCCGCGGCGTTACGCACCGGAGGTACCAGGTTAGGCATGATGATGGCGCGGCCAAACGTGCGCGCTACATCGGCCACGGTTTGGGGCAACGCAGCACCATCGCGAAGATGAATATGCCAGTCGTCGGGACGCAGCAGGGTCAGGCGGTCGGACATTGGGGATTCCAGGCGGGTCAATCTGGTGGGAATGCTACCGGAAAAGACTCTTGCAGGCACTCGCTATCAAGTTTTGCAGGATGCGACCGATATCCCTGGGTATGCCTTAACGATGTATGACGCCTTGATGTGTTGTAGAAACCAGTGGAGCCTCCCGTGCGCCAGCATTATCTAGCCCTGCTCAGTGTGTTCGCCAGCCTGCCCGCGATGGCCCTCACGTTCCAGACACGTCTGGAGAATATTGAGTGGAAAGTGGAGGGCGATAAATTCGAGTGCCGCTTGACCCAGCCGATCACCGATTTCGGCTCGGGCGAGTTCGTGCGCCGGGCCGGCGAGCAGGCGACGTTTCGCCTGAAAGCCTTTAACGGCTCGTTGGGTGCCGGTTCCGCAACCCTATTGGCGGCGGCTGCGCCGTGGCAGCCGGGGCGTGGCGATATCAACCTGGGGGCGGTGCGTGTCGGCAGTGGCGATGTGCTGTTCAACAGCTCCCAGGCCCAGGCCGGGCGTTTGTTTACCGGCCTGCTCGAAGGGCGCAGCCCGACGGTGCGCCACTATAGTCGCGACGGCGGTTACTCCGAGATCCGCCTGCTGCCGGCGAAATTCAGCAAGGCCTACAACGACTACCAACTCTGCACCACCAAGCTGCTGCCGATGAATTTCGAGCAGGTCAGACAGACCGAGGTGGGTTTCCCGGGTGGCGGCATCGAACTGGACGCGGCGGCCAGGAAAAAGCTCTCGGTGATTCTCGAATTCATGAAAGCCGACCCGACGGTTAACCACGTCGAGTTGAATGGCCACTCCGACAACAGCGGCAATCGCCTGACCAATCGCGACGTTTCGCGGCGTCGTGCATTGGCGGTGATGGACTACTTCAAGGCCAATGGCATCCAGGAATCGCAGATTACCCTGCGCTTTCATGGCGAAAGCTATCCGCTGGCGCCGAACACCAACGCGGCCAACCGGGCGAAAAACCGCCGGGTGAATATTCAGCTCGAACGGGTGGCAGCCCCCGAGAAACCGGCGCCCCAGGCCAAGGCGCCAGGCAACGCTGCCGCCACCTCATAAGGTGCGGCGTTTCGTCGCCCGCTCGACATAATCTGTCGCTTTATCTTCATTTGCTGTCGCGCCTCTGTAATTTCACGGTTTTGGTCGGTAGAATCGACGCCTTTCCGTACAACCCCGTGGAGTGATGGCATGGCCGACGTAAACAAGGTCGTTCTCGCGTATTCCGGCGGCCTGGACACTTCGGTGATCCTCAAGTGGCTGCAGGATACTTATAACTGTGAAGTGGTGACCTTCACCGCTGACCTGGGTCAGGGCGAAGAGGTCGAACCTGCACGTGCCAAGGCGCAAGCCATGGGCGTGAAAGAGATCTACATTGACGACCTGCGCGAAGAGTTCGTCCGCGATTTCGTTTTCCCGATGTTTCGCGCCAACACTGTCTACGAAGGCGAGTACCTGCTGGGTACTTCCATCGCACGTCCGCTGATCGCCAAGCGCCTGATCGAAATCGCCAACGAAACCGGCGCCGACGCCATTTCCCATGGCGCCACCGGCAAGGGCAACGACCAGGTGCGTTTCGAACTGGGCGCCTACGCCTTGAAGCCAGGCGTAAAAGTGATTGCTCCGTGGCGTGAATGGGACCTGCTGTCCCGTGAAAAGCTGATGGACTACGCCGAAAAGCACGCGATCCCGATCGAGCGTCACGGCAAGAAGAAGTCTCCGTACTCGATGGACGCCAACTTGCTGCACATCTCCTATGAAGGCGGCGTGCTGGAAGACACCTGGACCGAGCACGAAGAAGACATGTGGAAATGGACCGTCTCCCCGGAGAACGCTCCTGACAAAGCCCAGTACCTGGAACTGACCTACCGCAACGGCGACATCGTCGCGCTGGACGGCGTCGAAATGACCCCGGCCACCGTACTGGCGACCTTGAACCGTATCGGTGGCGAACACGGTATCGGCCGCCTCGACATCGTCGAGAACCGTTACGTGGGCATGAAGTCCCGTGGTTGCTACGAAACCCCGGGCGGCACCATCATGCTGCGCGCTCACCGCGCCATTGAGTCCATCACCCTGGACCGTGAAGTGGCTCACCTCAAAGACGAGTTGATGCCCAAGTACGCCAGCCTGATCTACACCGGCTACTGGTGGAGCCCGGAGCGTCTGATGCTGCAACAGATGATCGACGCTTCCCAGGTCCACGTGAACGGCGTTGTGCGCCTGAAGCTGTACAAGGGCAATGTGATCGTGACCGGTCGCAAGTCCGATGAGTCGTTGTTCGACGCCAACATCGCCACTTTTGAAGAAGATGGCGGCGCCTACAACCAGGCAGACGCGGCAGGCTTCATCAAGCTGAACGCGTTGCGCATGCGCATTGCGGCCAACAAAGGTCGCAAGTTGTTCTGAGTGTTGTAAGTTGCAATGAAAAATGGCCCCTCAAGGGGCCATTTTTTTTGGTTGAAAATACATCCGGAATCATCGGGCGCGCGCCTGTGTTTATTGTTCGCTTCGAAAAAGTTCAGGTACTCCAGGAGATGATCTGGAGTGTTTATATTTTTACGGGGGCAATGTTTATTAATTTCGCTCGATAAGTGATGCATTGTTGAAAGTGAGATTTTTTCTTGTAGGTAGGAACTATGTACTACAGAAAATTCACTCAGAAATGTACCGCGAATATGTCAGATGCTGACATGCCTGTAGGATTTATGGAGCGTTAGTAATTATGTCGAATGGAACTTTTAAAAACCCGGTTTCCCTCCGGGTTCACAGGTCTTCTGACAGCGCACAAGGGGCATTTCCTGAAACTTGTGTACGGCGCGTTTACCCGGGCCCGCGTAATCCTGGGAATTTTCACTCAAAATATGTTTGTGCTCGGAAAGTTCTGAAAGCCCCAACAAAACTGGATAGCTCCGATCTGGCGTTTTTTTGTAGGTTAAATCCTATGTCTTTGTGGGTTAGGTCTCTGCTTGCTGTTGCTTGGGGGGGAGCGCTATGCCAAGCGAGAAACGACTAGGCTATTGTGCTTACTCTTAATAATTCGAACAGCGAAATTGGACTTGCCCATGAATAAAGTGCTGATCGTGGATGATCATCCCGTCATTCGTCTTGCTGTGCGTATGCTAATGGAACGTCATAGTTATGAGGTCGTTGCCGAGACCGATAACGGTGTCGATGCCTTGCAACTTGCGCGCGAGCATATGCCGGACATTGTCATACTGGATATTGGAATTCCCAAACTCGATGGCCTGGAAGTTATATGCCGGCTGTCATCAACCAAACAGGCACATCCCTTCAAGGTGCTGGTGCTGACGTCCCAGGCGCCCGGGCATTTCTCGATGCGGTGCATGCAGGCGGGTGCTGCCGGCTACGTGTGCAAGCAACAGGATCTCACCGAGCTGTTGAGCGCGGTCAAGGCGGTGCTGTGCGGGTATAGCTACTTCCCCAACCAGGCGTTGAACTCGGTGCGCTCCACGATGGGCAACGCCAGCGAAGCGGACATGGTCGAGCGCCTGTCCGGACGGGAGATGATGGTGTTGCAGCAGTTGGCCCACGGCAAGACCAACAAGGAGATCGCCGATGGCATGTTCCTGAGCAACAAGACTGTGAGCACCTACAAGACCCGCTTGCTGCTCAAGCTCAACGCCCGCTCGCTGGTGGACTTGATCGAGCTGGCCCAGCGAAACGGCCTGGTGTAGGCCGGCCTCACATTTACATCCAGTCAGAAAAAAGCCTCCGCAAGGGAGGCTTCTGTTTATCGTTGGATCGATTAGAGATCGAAGTCGTAATCGGCCAACTGTTTTTGCAAGCGCCGCTCTTCCAGCAGGTTGTCGATGGTGCGGCGTTTGCTCAAATTGGTCTTGGCCACCTCTACCGGTGCTTCTGCTGCATCATCGTCGGATTCAGCGCCAACAACGTCGTCTTCTACATCCAGTTGTTCTTTGCCAGTGCTCATAAGGTTAACTCCAGGCTAAGACTGCCGTTGGCGCTCCTTATAACGATAATCTCGGGCCTGGTAAAAAAGATTTTTTCAATCGACTCATCGATAAAAGCAATGATGGCTCAATCGTCGGAAGTCTTTTCCTTGTATTCGCACAGGTCTTCGATGCGGCAGCTGCCACAGCGCGGCTTGCGGGCCTGGCAGACATAGCGTCCGTGAAGGATCAACCAGTGATGCGAGTCCAGCAGATACGGCTTGGGCACGAACTTCATCAGCTGTTTTTCCACCTCCACCACATTTTTTCCGCGGGCAATACCGGTTCGGTTGCTGACCCGAAAGATGTGCGTGTCCACCGCCATGGTCAACTGGCGAAATGCTGTATTGAGCACCACATTGGCGGTTTTTCGGCCAACACCCGGAAGGGCTTCCAGGGCTTCGCGCGTTTGCGGCACTTCGCTGCCGTGCAGTTCCACCAGCAGCCGGCATGTCTCGATGACATTCTTCGCCTTGCTGTTGTACAGGCCGATGGTCTTGATGTATTCGGACAAGCCCTCAACCCCCAGCGCGTAGATCGCCTCCGGGGTGTTCGCCACCGGATACAACTTGGCGGTGGCCTTGTTGACGCCGACGTCTGTGGACTGGGCCGAGAGAATCACGGCGATCAGCAACTCGAACGGCGAGGAGTAGGCCAGTTCGGTTTTCGGTTCCGGGTTGTCTTCGTGAAGCCGGCGGAAAATTTCCAGGCGTTTTGCGGCGTTCATGGGGCGAGCGGTTCCTTGCGGACAGTCAGTGTGGTTACGAAAAACGGGCCCAATAACCCAAGCAGGATAAACGCGGCGTGCACCGGCAGTACACGCTTCATCACGTGGGGCCGGTGCTCAAGGGGGTCAGGTGCGGGCATCAGCCACCACCAGTGCTGCAAGCGCCTGCTCTGCCGTTTCGAAGTGCTGTTGCAGAATGATCAACTGCGACTGCTGTTCAAAGGTCGGCGGGTGGCCGAAAGCTTTCAGGGATTTGTGTAATTGGGCGCGGCTCATGGCCAGGTTGATCTTGGCCTTCTTCAAGGCGGCGTCCATGGCCGCGGCTTTTTGTGCACGAACCCGCTCAATGGCCGCCTGGACCGGGTTGACCGTGGCCGCAGCTACCGGGGCGGCGCGCTTGGAGCGTGCCTGGCGTTCGGCAAGTTTCTGTTCCTCTTCGCGTTGCAGCCGCGCGTTGCGCTGTTCAAACCGTCGCCGGGCCCGGTCGCGCTTGAGGCTGCGTGCCTCGCGTTCATGATCATTGGAGGCCAGCCCGCCGACAATCGGTACCACGGTGCTCAACGGACGCATTTCGATGCAATCAACCGGGCAGGGTGCTACACACAGGTCGCAACCCGTGCACTCGTCGACAATCACCGTGTGCATCAATTTGGCAGCACCGACGATAGCGTCCACCGGGCAGGCCTGGATGCATTTGGTACAGCCGATGCACTCCGCTTCACGGATAAACGCGATCTGTGCGGGCGCTTCCCCTCGAGATGTGTCCAACTCCAGCACCGGGAGCTTCAACAGCTGCGCCAGGCCTGTAATGGTTTCCTGGCCGCCCGGAGGGCACTTGTTGATCGCCTCGCCTTGGGCAATGCCTTCTGCGTAGGGCTTGCAGCCAGGATGCCCACATTTGCCACACTGGGTTTGCGGCAGCAGGGCGTCGATACGTTGAATCAGGCTCATGGTTTGATCATTGCGTTGGAACCCGGAAAAGCCACAGCCAACAACGGGCCGACAGCAAACAGAATCCGATTATCCGGCAAGCGAGGAGGGGGTACTAGCTGAAACCGCCCCATGGCCGAGACCATGAGGCAGTTAGCCATTGTTACTTGATGCGCTGACCCGGCTTGGCGCCGCTGTCCGGGCTCAACAGGTAGATCTCTTCACCGCCAGGGCCGGCCGCCATCACCATGCCTTCGGAGATACCGAACTTCATTTTCCGCGGCTTGAGGTTGGCGATCATCATGGTCAGGCGACCATCGAGCTTGGATGGGTCCGGATAGGCGCTCTTGATCCCCGAGAACACGTTGCGTTGTTCATCACCGATGTCCAGGGTCAGGCGCAGCAGTTTGTCGGCGCCTTCTACGGCTTCGGCCTTGAGGATCAGGGCCACCCGCAAGTCCACCGCAGCGAAGGCGTCGAAGTCGATTTCCGGCGACAACGGATCTTTCGCCAGTTCGCCATTGCCCGCAGGTGCAGCGTCGCCGGTATCGGTCTTGCTGGCCTCGAGGTCTTCTTTCGATGCGTCGGTCATGGCCTGCACTTTTACCGGGTCGATACGGGTCATCAGCGGCTTGAACTCATTCAACTGATGGTTGCCGAGCAGTGTCGCGTGGTCATTCCAGGTCAGCGGCGGCACATTGAGGAACGCCTCGGCGTCGGCTGCCAGCAATGGCAATACCGGCTTGAGGAAGATCACCAACTGACGGAACAGGTTGACGCCTGTGGCGCAGATCGCCTGGACTTCAGCCTGCTTGCCTTCCTGCTTGTTCAGCGACCACGGCGCCTTGTCGGCGATCCAGGCGTTGGCGCGGTCGGCCAGGCCCATGATTTCGCGCATGGCCCGGGCAAAGTCGCGGGCTTCATAGGCATCGGCGATGCTTGGCGCCGCCGCCAGGAACGCATCGGTCAGCTCAGGTGCGGCATTTTCAGCCACCAGCACCCCGGCGTTGCCCTTGTGGATAAACCCGGCGCAACGGCTGGCGATGTTGACGACCTTGCCCACCAGGTCCGAGTTGACCTTCTGTACGAAGTCTTCCAGGTTCAGGTCCAGGTCGTCGACACCACGGCCCAGCTTGGAGGCGTAGTAGTAGCGCAGGTATTCCGGCGACAGGTGGTCCAGGTAGGTGCGCGCCTTGATAAAGGTGCCACGGGACTTGGACATCTTCTGGCCGTTGACCGTCAGGTAACCGTGCACGGCAATGCCGGTTGGCTTGCGATAGCCCGAACCTTCAAGCATTGCAGGCCAGAACAGCGCGTGGAAGTTGACGATGTCCTTGCCGATGAAGTGGTACAGCTCGGCCGTGGAGTCCTTGTTCCAGAACGCGTCGAAGTCCAGCTCCGGCGTGCGGTCGCACAGGTTCTTGAAGCTGGCCATGTAGCCGATCGGCGCGTCCAGCCACACGTAGAAGTACTTGCCTGGCTCGCCCGGGATCTCAAAGCCGAAGTACGGCGCATCGCGGGAGATGTCCCACTGTTGCAGGCCGGCGTCCAGCCATTCGGCGATCTTGTTCGCCACGGCGTCCTGCAGGGTGCCGCTGCGGGTCCAGGTTTGCAGCATCTGCTGGAAATCCGGGAGCTTGAAGAAGAAGTGCTGGGAATCCTTGAGTACCGGGGTGGCGCCGGAGATGGCCGACTTCGGATCCTTCAGGTCGGTGGGCGCGTAAGTGGCGCCGCATTTCTCGCAGTTGTCGCCGTACTGGTCCTCAGTGCCGCATTTCGGGCAGGTGCCCTTGATGAAGCGGTCGGCCAGGAACATTTTCTTTTCCGGGTCGAAATACTGGGTGATCGAACGCGTGGCAATGTGCCCGGCGTCCTTGAGGCGCAGGTAGATCTGGCTCGACAGCTCGCGGTTTTCGTCGGAGTGGGTCGAGTGGAAGTTATCGAAATCCACCAGGAACTCGGCAAAGTCGGCGCTGTGTTCAGCCTGGACATTGGCGATCAGTTGTTCCGGGGTGATCCCTTCCTTCTCGGCGCGCAACATGATGGCCGAACCGTGGGCGTCGTCCGCGCAGACATAAATGCATTGATTGCCGCGATGCTTCTGGAAGCGCACCCACATATCGGTCTGGATGTACTCAAGCATATGGCCAAGGTGGATAGAACCATTGGCATAGGGCAGGGCGCTGGTGACGAGGATCTTGCGTGGCTCGGACATGGGGCTCGGCTACTTGATGAAACGGAGGTCGGCCACTATAAAGCGCCGGGAAATTTATTTCACCCCGTGCGGCTGTTTCCGGATTTTCCCACAGGCCGAAAGCGTGCCGCTGGAGCGCTGGAACGGTTAGGATAGCCGCCTGTTTTAGTCAGTCTTTTTTCGGGAGTAGCCCATGAGCGCCGTCAATCGCGCAGCGGTGGAAGCCGTTCTTCGCCAGTACACCGACCCCTACCTGAACCAGGACCCGGTCAGCGCCGGGTGCGTACGCGCCATCGACGTGCAGGGTGACAAGGTTTCGGTCCAGCTTGAGCTGGGCTACGCTGCAGGCCTGTTCAAGAGCGGCTGGGCGCAGATGCTGCAAATGGCCATCGAAGGCCTGGACGGCGTCAGCTCGGCCAGGGTCGACATCCAGTGCGTGATCGCCCCGCACAAGGCCCAGGCGCAGGTTCCGGGCCTGGCCAACGTCAAGAACGTGGTGGCCGTGGCTTCCGGCAAGGGCGGCGTGGGCAAATCCACCACCGCCGCCAACCTGGCCCTGGCCCTGGCCCGGGAAGGCGCGCGGGTCGGGATTCTCGACGCCGACATCTATGGCCCGAGCCAGGGCGTGATGTTTGGCATCCCGGAAGGCACCCGGCCGAAGATCAAGGACCAGAAATGGTTCGTGCCGATCGAGTCCCATGGCGTGGAAGTCATGTCCATGGCGTTCCTGACCGACGACAACACACCGATGGTCTGGCGCGGCCCGATGGTATCCGGTGCGTTGCTGCAACTGGTCACCCAGACCGACTGGGGCAATCTGGACTACCTGGTGATCGATATGCCGCCCGGCACCGGCGATATCCAGCTGACCCTGGCGCAGAAAGTGCCGGTGGCCGGCGCGGTGATCGTCACCACACCGCAGGACCTGGCGCTGCTGGATGCCCGCAAGGGTGTGGAGATGTTCCGCAAGGTCAACATCCCGGTGCTGGGCGTCGTGGAAAACATGGCGGTGCACATCTGCTCCAACTGTGGCCACGCCGAGCATCTGTTCGGTGAAGGCGGCGGCGAGAAGCTCGCGACCCAGTACGGCGTTGAACTGCTGGCGTCATTGCCGCTGTCCATGGGGATTCGAGAGCAGGCTGATGGCGGCAAGCCAACGGTCGTTGCCGAGCCCGATGGCCAGATTGCCATGGTCTACCAGGAGCTGGCGCGCCACGTAGGCGCGCGAATCGTCCTGCAGGAAGCAGAGGCCCAGGCAATGCCGACGATTACTGTCAGCGACGACTGATCCACCGGATGGGAAAAAAGCCTCGACCTTGTCGGGGCTTTTTCTTGCCTGGTGAACACCAACGAGGCGTTTTTTACTCTTTTACGTAATTGCTGGTGTAAGCATTCACTTACTTTTTCGTAAGCGTTTGGGTTTTTTCGTCGGCGGGGGCGTCTTGAATTGATTACCTATATTTCTATCTTATTGAAATATAAAGACTATTTATTCGCGTTTGAGCGCGTGAATCGAAAACCCGGCGGGTTGGATCCCGTTGAACTTCCCCGTGAACTCTCTAAGATCAGCCCTGTGTCCACGGATTGACACAGTCATCAAGGAACGATGATTCAGGGAACCTCGCAGGATGCGATTCATCAGGACGATGAAAAGGAACACAGGGACTAGGGAAAAAATGTGGGCGGGTCATACCGCCCCTTTTTTTTGCCTGTAGAAAAGTGAAACCTGCCCCGCAGAAATGCAAAAAGGCCCGCAAGGGGCCTTTTGGAGGGCATCGACGCTATCAGCGTTCGAGGTCGGCAATCTTGCCTTTTTTGCCATCCCACTCTGCCGCATCCGGCATCGGGTCTTTGCGCTCAGTGATATTCGGCCAGATTTCCGCCAGCTCAACGTTCAACTGAATAAATTCCTGCATCTCTGCCGGGACTTCGTCCTCGGAGAAAATAGCGACGGCCGGGCATTCTGGTTCACACAGGGCGCAGTCAATGCACTCGTCCGGGTGGATGACCAGGAAATTCGGGCCTTCGTAGAAGCAGTCCACCGGACACACTTCTACGCAGTCGGTGTACTTGCACTTGATGCAGTTGTCGGTGACGACGAAGGTCATTTCTAATTTTCTCCTCAGGCGGCGGCAGCGAAACCCTTTGTGGCAGGGCTCGCGAGGTTCGGGAGCGATAGTCTGCAGGCCAGGCTAAAAGCCCGCAGCATCCCAAACCGCGCGAGAGTCTACCAGCTTGCAAGCGTCTGCGTTATATCCGAGTCTTCAGTGCATATAACATTTCGAGCGCTTTTCGCGGCGTCACCTCATCCAGGTCAAGCTTAGCCAACTCATCCAGTACCGGATGAGGCAGGCTGGCGAACATGTCGCTCTGGTGCGGCGCGCTGGGTTTGTTGCTGGCCTTGGCCGGGCTGGCCACGGGAATCTCATGGGGCAGCGCGGTTTCTTCCAGGCGGCTCAGGTGCTCGCGAGCACGGGTAATCACCTCGGCCGGCACCCCCGCCAGTTGCGCCACGGCCAGGCCGTAACTTTGGCTTGCCGGGCCGGGCAGCACGTGGTGCAGGAACACGATGCGCTCGTTGTGCTCGGTGGCATTGAGGTGCACGTTGGCTACCAACGGCTCGTTTTCCGGCAGCACGGTCAGTTCGAAGTAGTGCGTCGCGAACAGCGTATATGCCCGCAGGTGCGCCAGACGCTCGGCCGCCGCCCACGCCAGGGACAGCCCGTCGAAGGTGCTGGTGCCGCGGCCCACTTCGTCCATCAGCACCAGGCTGCGTTCGGTGGCGTTGTGCAGGATGTTGGCGGTTTCGCTCATTTCCACCATAAAGGTCGAACGGCCGCCGGCCAGGTCATCGCTGGAACCGATCCGGGTGAAGATGCGGTCCACCAGTGACAATTCGCAGCTTGCCGCCGGCACGAAGCTGCCGATATGCGCCAGCAGCACGATCAACGCGGTCTGACGCATGTAGGTGGATTTACCGCCCATGTTCGGACCGGTGATCACCAGCATCCGGGTATCGTCGTCCAGCGACAGGTCGTTGGCGACGAACGGCGTGGTCAACACCTGCTCCACCACCGGGTGGCGACCTTGCACGATGCGCATGCACGGCTCGCTGACAAAGCGCGGGCAGTTCAGGTCAAGGTTCAGGGCACGCTCGGCCAGGTTGCTCAGTACATCCAGCTCGGCCAGGGCGGCTGCGGTGTCCTGCAACGGCGCAAGCTTGTCGATCAGGCTTTCGAGTAAGGCTTCGTAGAGCATTTTCTCCCGGGCCAGGGCGCGGCTTTTGGCCGACAGCGCCTTGTCTTCGAATTCTTTAAGCTCCGGAGTGATAAAGCGCTCGGCACCCTTGAGGGTCTGGCGGCGCTGGTAATCGATCGGCGCCTGCTCGGCCTGCTTGCTTGGCAACTCGATAAAGTAGCCGTGCACGCGGTTGTAGCCGACTTTCAGGTTGGCCAGGCCGGTGCGGGCTTTTTCACGGGCTTCCAGGTCAATCAGGAACTGCCCGGCGTTCTCGCTCAGGGATTGCAGCTCATCCAACTCGGTGTCGTAACCGGTCTTCAACACGCCACCGTCACGGATGATCGCGGGCGGGTTGTCGATGATGGCTTTTTCCAGCAGCGCCGCCAGTTCCGGGTAGGTGCCGGTGGTGACTGCCAGCTGCTGCAGGTGCGGTGCTTCCAGTTCGGTCATCGCCGCTTGCAGTTGCGGCAGGGCGCCGAGGGCATCGCGCAGGCGTGCCAGGTCGCGGGGCCGCGCATTACGCAGGCCGATCCGCGCCAGGATCCGCTCGATATCGCCGATTTCCTTGAGCTGCGGTTGCAGCTTTTCAAAGCGGTAGCGGTCGAGCAGGCAGGTAATAGAGGTTTGGCGGGCTTGCAGCACGGTCAAATCCCGCAGCGGGCGGTTCAACCAGCGGGTGAGCAAGCGGCTGCCCATGGCGGTCTGGCAACGGTCGACCACCGATTGCAGGGTGTTGTCGCGCCCGCCGGCCAGGTTGGTGTCCAGTTCCAGGTTGCGACGGCTGGCGCCATCCAGCACCACGGTGTCGTCCAGGCGTTCATGACGCAGGCTGCGCAAATGCGGCAGGGCAGTGCGCTGGGTTTCCTTGGCATAGCTGAGCAGGCAACCGGCGGCGCCGATGGCCAGGGTCAGGGTTTCGCAACCGAAGCCCTTGAGGTCTTGCACGGAGAATTGCTGGCACAGGCTTTTCAGCGCCGAATCACGCTCGAAATCCCACGGCGCACGACGCTTGGTCCCACGGCGACGTTCCGCCGGCAGGTCCTTTGGCCAGTCGTCCGGGATCATCAACTCCACCGGGTTGACGCGCTCAAGCTCCGCCAGCAGATTCTCCCAGCCCTTGATCTCCAGCACCGTGAAGTTGCCACTGGTGATATCCAGGACTGCCAGGCCGAACAGGCGTTCGTCCCCCAGTACTGCCGCGATCAGGTTGTCGCGACGCTCATCCAGCAGCGCCTCATCACTCACAGTACCCGGCGTAATGATGCGCACCACCTGGCGTTCCACCGGGCCCTTGCTGGTGGCCGGGTCGCCGATCTGCTCACAGATCACCACCGACTCGCCCAGCTTCACCAGCTTGACCAGGTAACCTTCCAACGAATGATATGGAATCCCGCACATCGGAATTGACTGCCCGGCCGACTGCCCGCGCGCGGTCAGGGTGATGTCCAGCAACTTGGCCGCCTTCTTCGCGTCTTCATAGAAGATCTCGTAGAAATCGCCCATGCGGTAGAACATCAACTGATCAGGGTGCTGGTTTTTCAGGCGCCAGTACTGCTGCATCATCGGGGTGTGGGAGGACAAATCTGAAATTGCTTTATTCATCAGTATGTTAGAAGAAATCTATTGGGTGACTGGGGCAGAAATGGGGCTTTAGTAAGCATGTTTAAGCCCCGAACGAAATTCTGAGCTAGGGTAACATTGGAAAAAGACGGGGATGTAATCAAGGTTGCTTGTTCTGATTGAAATGGCTTTCGGTAATAGGATAATATTTTTCGATGATGGCCCATTGATATCAATCGAGGCGTGCTAGAGTCCCACGCTAGCCTGATTTCAGGCGGTTTTTCCGTGTCTGGTGACAGGGGCGATAGGCCATAAAAGCCAATGAGGATGGATCCTCGATATGGATTGTGGTCGATTTTAGGTTTTGTCGTCGAAGGATGAGTGTCGCGGGTCGGAGTGATCCGAATTTTATCAATCCCCTTTTGGATACGTGGAAATGGAGCAGTTAGACGTCAAACAAAGAGAGTCGAGTATCGTGCTAGTCGGTGAATTTGACCCGCTAGTAATGACTCCTCACTGGTTTGCCAAACAGGGAATGATTCCTCAAGAGGATATAGACGAGAACTTAGCAATTGAGTTGGTCTATAAAGATCTGACCAAGTTTTCTCTTGCTAATATTCAGGTCGAAATCCAATGCACAACCTTGATATTGCGTTCGGATCATCCTTCCTTTGATTACAGAATCCATGATCTTGCTTTAAGTATTTTGTCTGCTCTAAAAGACAGTAAGGTCCGAGCAGTTGGTTTGAATCAGTATGCGGATGTCCATTTTGATAGTTTGGATTCCTGGCATAGTGTGGGTAATTTGATAACACCAAAAGATATTTGGTTTAATGCTATGCCCGACTCTGAACGAATCGGAATGGCAAATGTGCAGATGCAAATAATGAAGCCTAAGGGTGAGCAAGGGCTATATAACGTCACGGTGGGTTGGTTGGAAACTCCTAAGGCGATTAGGTTCTCAATAAATAATCACTATGATTCTAAGCAGTCTTCTTCTTCAGTAAAGCAAAAAGCCGGGCGTTCTGGTGCTTTTGATCCAATCGCTATTATTACCGCTTGCTGGCAGCAGACTTTAGATTTTCATGAACATCTCATTCTCTCTCTCTTGTCCCAAGCGAAGCTGGAGATTAAGTAATGGCCCAGGTAAACATGTCGATCCCTGAAACGGCACTCGCTGACCCTTTTGAATACTTTCTAAAAAGGGAAGCTAGTGTCGGCGTGAGGCGTTATCGAGAGTTGAATGTTGTGAAGCCTCTTCGAAAAGACGTTTCATCCATTGACTATGTACCTAGTGCTGTCTCTGCTCGTGAGGTGGGTGATATGCGTGTTATCAGAGCGCCTGAATCCGCTATTAAAAAAACCTCGGTTTGGTCTGAAATTAACCAGACTTGGGAGGGCCGAGTTATCGAAAACTCTCCAGGCTCGAGAGAGTTTGTTGCCATCATCTCTGATAGGACTTGTAAGTCAAATCCAGATGAAGAGGTTGTGATCGGTTATGAAAGTGTTATCGAGTCTGATTTAGACTTGATATCTGAAGGTGCAGTATTTTTCTGGAATATAGGCAAGTATCGCAAGTACTCAGAGAAAAGCGGTAAGGTCGGTCCGGCTGTTAATAAGTATGAGCTTAGATTTAGGAGGCTCCCTCCTGTGTCTGCCGAAACTATTGAACATATAAAAACTTTGAGCAAAGGATTGTCCAAAATAATTCATGGCCATTAATTTTCAGCCGCCTGCAGTTGCTGAACTCGAAGTATCCCTATTTGGGCCAGGAACAGGTGAGTGTATTGTCGCTCACCTGGGTGAGAATGAGTGGATGGTGGTAGATTCCTGCACTGTGGAAAATAAGGTTCCTGTTGCTTTAGATTATTTGACTAAGCTGGGAGTAAGTGCGGACCGCGTAAAGCTTATTGTGATCACTCATTTTCACGATGACCATATCGCAGGGGCTAGTGCTTTAATCGAGGCTTGCACTTCAGCAGAGGTTTTTATTTCCGGTGCATTGACTCATGAAGAGTCAATTTCTTATTCTTTGGCTCACGCGCTAGATGACGTCCTCGTAGATAAAGCAAAACCTAGTACTTACGAGATAGCTAAGATTATCAGGTCAGTAGAAGTGGGCGATCGGCATATTGAGTTTGTCGGTGCTAACCAGGTGTTGTATAGGAAGAACAATGTTCTTGTCCATTCACTTTCTCCGTCAAGCAGAGCGATTGCTCAGTCTAGGCTATTGTTTGCGGATCGGCTTTTAAAGGTTGAGACGGATTTTAGAAAGCTAGCTAATAAGCTACATCCTAATTTGTGCGCGATCGCGTTACATATTTGTAACGGCGTTGACACGATTTTGCTAGGGTCTGATTTGGAAGTGTCGAATGATCCAGCTTTGGGGTGGGAGGCTGTTGTTCTGAATGCAAAGAAACCTATTACCACAGCGGCCGTTTTCAAGGTGCCTCACCATGGTTCGCAGAACGGGCACTCAGAAGATGTTGTAAAATCAATGCTTCGGGAAAAGCCTATTTCAATTTTGACAACTTTTGATAGATCTTCCTTGCCCCGCGAGGAAGATATATTGAGGATAAAGTCTTACTCCGACAGTCTGTATTTTACATCTCTTCCCAAGGTGCGTGCTCCAGTTCGAAGTCGAGCAGTTGAAGAAAATATCTTGCTAGTCGTTAAATCTCGACGTGTTGTAACTAAAGATATGGGGCATATTCAGGTTAGGATGTTGAACGGTGTTTCCACAGTTCTGCTAAATACCCATGCTAGTGCGGCAGCCTAGCCTTCAAAGCGCACCATATGCGCTGAATCTCAGTTGGAGATTCATCATCCATCCATTTGGCATAGACTTCCACCAGCATAGTGAAGTCTTTATGCCCCATCTGTTTGGCGATGAACGCTAGATTGCCGCGAGCGGACAGACACCAGCAGGCATAGGTGTGGCGGGTTTGGTAAGGCCTACGTGGTCGAATCCCTGATCTCTTTTGCACCGCTGCCCATTTGGTATTCCAGGCGGTTGGCACATACCAGAAATTGATAATTTTCTTCCGTGCCTGGGTAATCGGAGACAGCAGTGGGGTGACCTTTTCGTGCCGGCTCTCATGTCTATTCTGGAACACTTCGATAGATCGCTGGGGGTGATCCGCAACAAGCGACATCAGGACTTTGCATGCTTCGATTGCTGGCGGCATCAAAAGTACTGAGCGCGGTTTACCTGTTTTAGGCAGCTTGAACGTACCATTGGCGGTAATTGCCCGTGTGATGTTTATTTTTCCGCCCTCTAGGTCAATGTCCTCTACCGCTAGTGCACATAGTTCACCTGGTCGAAGTCCTGTGAAAACTGCCAAGGTAATCGCTGCTGAGTCCTGCCTGTGGAGGCAGCCATTGGTTACCATCAGTTCGAATTCTTCACGCGTGAGTGGATCCGGTTCCTGACCCTGCATGGCAAACCGATTGCAGGCTGCTGACAAGCCCTTGCGGCAATATCCATTAGTCTCGCACCAAGCCAAGAAGCCAGCGAACGTCGCCAAGTAGTGGTTGACAGTCGACGGCGCTCGATCTGCGATCAGCAAGGTCCTCAGTAACTGGATGTCCTCGGGCAGTAAAACACCGGTAAGACGATCAATTCCGACCAAGGCGGTGCAGATGTCTAAGGCGTATCCGTATTTCTCCTCCGTCATCGGCGTGATGTCGACAGCCTTCAACGGCTTGTATCGCTGTAGCAACGTCCCAAGCCTTTCGTCCTTGGGGCTGCTGTAGTTGGTCGCGTGCTTCGAGTTAGGAAAATGCCGGCCATAGTCAAAGTGGCCGGTTTTGATCTCATGAAGAATCGCCGCCCTTAATAGGGCGGCGTGTTTGATGTTGGCTTTGGTGATCGGCAGGCCTAGGGATTCGCGGCAGCGTATACGCTGCCACATGAACACGACGCGTAGATTGCCGCCATGTATCTCAATCCCCTTGTGTTTTGCCAGCTCGGTTTCTAGGCCGCTTCCTGAGGTGCGCTCTCGGCCCACTTGTCATACTCCGTCAAATTGATTGCGATTCGTCCGTCCGGTGTCTTGCGCCAAACACGACCTTGAGCCCAGGTGCCGTTCTTCACTTTGTGGCGGATGGCATCTTCGCTATAGCCCGTCAGTTCAGAGGCGCGGCTGATCATTACCCATCGAGGAAGACTCATTGAGTGGCATCCTGTGTGGTGTTTAGACTTGGGCTTTCGTTACAGAACCCCTGAATGCGTAACGCATCAATCTCTTTTTCTAGTGCCTCTTCTCGGGCTAACGATTTGGAGTGTCTGACTTTGAGAAGATCAAGCTCCTCTCTCAGCGAAATTTCACGGCGATGTGCGGCATCACGCTGCTCGATTGAATTCCCAAATGACGTTGTGAGTAAGTAGTCCTTGTCTCGGATTGCGTCTAGAAACGCATCTGGAGGGGCATAGAGAACTATGGTCATTTCGCTCATGAACTCGCCTTCGTCCACGGTCCAGGTACGCGAGCAGGTTTTTGTTTCTTTTGGAAGGCATCCAGTTCTTTCGTTCGCAGCTTTCGGGCGTTGTTCAAAAGTACGAAAAGACGGTCACGTTCCGCGCTTTTTATGGCTTTAAAATCAGCACTGGCGGCTAGATATCCGACGAAAAAATGCTCAGCTCGCAGAAGCTCATCCTTTGTTTCAGCCGTCCTGACGCTCGATGCCATGTAACGCAGGTACCAATAATCAACTCCAACATGTCTGGTCATAGAGGGCTCCAGGCAATCTGGTGAGAGAGCGTATACCCCACGGCAGGCTTCGCGAGCGGGCGTTTCCGAGCGTTTAGCGTTGCATCAGCAAGCGCTGCCCCGCGCAGCTTTTCGTGGGGTATAAGTACCCCAGCAGTGGCGCTGGAAGGAGCAATAATGCCTGCTGCTTCGCAGCAGAGACTGTTTGTTTCTAGCGTGTCGACGCCACCTGCTGCGCGGAGCAAAGCGGGCAAGGAATTGGGGTGGTCCTGGCGGTTTATCATGCCGCTTTCCTCCGGTGTTCTATAGCGAGTTGGTCCATCAGTCGTTGGTGGTAGGTGAGTCGGGCTTCTGCGGCAGGCCATGGGCGGATGGTTTCAACCATAGGTTCGATGCCGACCAAACAATCCCAGGTAGCCGGATCGGTTGGCATGAGGTCGCGGCGCTCGGTGGCCAGCGCAATCAGGTCAGCCTGGTGTATGCATGCGGGTGGATCGAAGGCCAGGTCGAAGCGCTCACAGATGCGCCCCCACACGACGTCCTCAAATCCTCGGTAGTCGGGCATCCACTGTTTGAGTGGCCGGGTCATATCGCCCAGGTACGCCTCGGTCGCATCGTGGAGTAGGGCCGCCAACATGTGTTCTTCCGGCACCAACTCGGCGACGATGCAGCTGTGTTGTGCCACGCTGTAAAACTCGCGGGTGTGGCCGTTGAAGCGACACAGGTGTGCCAGCGAGTGCGATATGTCCCGTGGGTCGATCATGTCGGCGTCTGGCTCATACACGTTGAAGTGCTTGCCGGTGAAGGTGAGGATGAAGTTCATGCTGCATCCTCCAAGGTGAATGGGTCCATCAGGGCAGCCATGCTCAGTGCCTTGTCACGTAGGGCAAGTGCTTGCGTTGCCTGGCTCTCGGATCTCACTGCTCGGAAGGTGTCAGCCGCAAGCTTGAGCTTTTCGGCAATGGCCAATAGGGTAAGTCGATCTTGTGGTTGCAGATCCAAGATAAGTTGTAGGCGCCGGCATCGTTCGCTGACTTGCTCAACTTCGATAGAGCCTACTGACTCGCCTTGGTCCATCCCTTCCATAAAGCCCTGAGCGTGGCCATTGTCATAGCCCTCGGCTCGACCATCCGTTAAGCCGCCCTTGTAGCCGACCCAGTAGAGGATCCCAAGTGCGATTACGATGCTGATCAATGCGCAGATTTGAATTGAAGTCATGTGGTGTGCTCCTGGTGGTTTTGTTGGCTGGTGGTGGCAGCCGTTGGGTTAACTGGTATTACTCGGTTGATTCTATTTCTGGACGCGGCATGTCTTCATCGGCTCGGTAAGCGCGGATGTCGATCAAGACGGCGACATGCTTGATGTGGGCATACCGCAATGCCTTGACGCTGTGATCCAGGGTGGTCACCGGCAGCTGAATACGGCCGCTGTTGATCGCCTCTGTGAACGTCTTTTCGTTGAGGTTCTTGAAGTAATGCACGCGCAGCTTTTCTAGGGGGATAAGCACGTCGCCGAAGAGTTGATGCAGCATCTCGACGGTCGCGCTATCTGGTGCGGGTTGCAGCCGCAGTGGTGTTTGACTGGTGTTGCTCATGGGGCTCGGCCTCCTGGCGGTTGAGTCGTGATGGATGTTTCCAGGCATTCAGGCAATGGCGCTTAGTCAGCTCCCGCAGATGCTCCGGCACTTCGAGGAGCGCGGCGTTGCGCTCCTCGCGTGTGCGCATGGCGACGATCTGGCGGGCGTACTCCCTAGGCCACGTCACGGTTGTCTGCCGGGGTGGCTGGCAGTTCGAGTCCCAGTTGCTCAGCGAGCCAGGGCATGCCGGCCTGCCGGACCTTGGTCGATTGGCTGTACTGCATGCCGGCGGTCTCGTGGTACCAGTTGCCGTTCTTGATCCGCAGGTATTCATGGTCACGGACGGGGAAGGCCGGCAGGTTACGGTCGTTGAGCAAGCCCTTTTCACGCATGAGCGCAATCAGCTTGGGACGGGTGATGCCGAAGTACCTGGCGGCTTTTTCTAGACTACGTTCCATTTCGGCCTCCTACGCTGCATGCGCGGCAGGTGTAGCTGCTGCGGCCAAGTGGTTGATGGATTCCACGATCATGCCGTACAGCTCGACGTCGGTCCCGTACACGGTGAAGCACTTGGTGCGCGGCGACTTCACGCCGATACCCATGATGGTGGTGATGCCGGAGCGGGTTTTGTTGCGGTGAATCGCCAGGTAGATGGGCAGCTCGAAGCCTAGGTCGAGACTGATCGACCCGCCGGTGCGCACCAGCTCGAACACTTGCTGCTTGTGTTCAACATCGAACGCGCCATAGCGGCGGTTAGCGTGGAGAGCCGGCGGTGATTCAGGCAGTGCGGTGGGATCGGCCGGGCCACTGGCAATTTCTTCGATGAAGTCGGCCAGCTTGAGGTGCATTTTTTTGCTGTTGGTTAGGGTCAGTGTGTGGCGTTCGCTGCCCAGCTCAACGGTGAAGTGCGTGTCAGCTTTGCTGCGTTCGACTTTCAATCGGAAAGCCAGCACATCGCGCCGTGGTGTGGTGCGCAACGTATGGTTGAAAGTCTCGCTGAGGTTGACCTGGGCATGCAGCAGGGCAAGGGTGCGGTTGTCGAGTTTGAACTTGCTCATGCTGCGTGCCCTCCGCCTTTCGGATCGAAAGGTGCGGGTGCGGTTCGCTGTTTCAGCTTGGGTCTGGACGAGATGAAGGTGCAGCCGCAATCTTGCGCCAGGCGGCGGATTTCAAAGATGCGGGAGGGGTTCGCAGCGGCCGGATGGACGTGCAGGGTGGCAGTGGTGTGCATGGTATTGCCTCGCTCTGTGGTGGAAGAGTGAGGTAAATATCAACCAGTGGTTGCGTTATGTCAACAACCACAGGTTGATGTTTTCGCGCCGCATATGAAATATGCAAATATATGTAGTGGATCTGGCATCACCATAAGCAAGCAAACGCTTGAAGAATATCGGGGGTAAGCGCTGATGGATTGGCCTGGCGAAAAGCTTGTTGTACGTATGTGGGAAACTCTCGCAGAGAAGGGTATCGGCGGGTGGCTGCGGCCTGGTCAGATTCGTCGGGAGGGTATGGCAGGAATAGAGTTAAAGCGCGCTGAGCTTCTAGCGCTAGCACAAGCTGAACGAGAAGCCCATGAAATAAAGCTAGGCATAAAGAATGCCTCTGACTTTCCCCTGAAATTAAAGTTTGCCAGTATCGAGCGCATAGCAGATGCAGATAAGCGTGTTGAGCCTACTATAGAGGCAATAGATGTTACAGGGTTAATCGAGTCCTCCTATCATAGATCAGGGCACGACTTTGCTCGTAAAGAAATAAACGTGGCAAAAGCAATTCTTCATGCCGAAGAAAAATTGATTGAGGACACCCAGGAAGCAACGAGTGATAGCGTTGATGATGACTGGCTATATCGTTGGAGAGATTATGCTGGTGATGTAGGCTCTGATGATATGCAGCGATTATGGGGGCGGCTGCTGGCCGGCGAAGTTAAAAAGCCAGGAACATATTCGTTGCGTTGTTTAGAGTTTTTAAGAAGTCTTGATCAAGCTGATGCAAAATTAATAGAGCAAATTTCAAATTTCGCGATCGAGAGCATGATTTGGAAAGATATCGATGACGAAGGACCCTTGCCCTTCCCACGATTAATGGAGTTAGACGATTTAGGTATACTTTCAGGCGTCATAGCTGGCGGAGTGACTAGAACATATTTATCTGCAACTAAAGCAGGTGGTGGGTGGATCCGTTTGATGATGTCTCACAACAAATGTCTAGTTATTAAGCACGATGATCCAGAAGCGAAGCTAGAAATAGAGGGCTACGTATTCACAAGTTTAGGAAGGCAGCTGCTTTCTTTGGGAAGCTTTAACAGTGATGTTGAATACCTGAAAAAAGTAGGTTCTAAAGTAGCTGCAAAAGGGTTTAGAGTGACAGTGGCGGACTATAATGTTGAAGGTGAGAATGTTAGATATTTTAATGGAGAAAGTGTTAGTTAAGAAGCGGGGTTAGTAGGTTTGAGTTGGCTTACTCAGGGATGAAAGAGCCAACCACTTTTCCGCATATGTGAGTCTCTTCTGTTATATCTATTATTGGGTACTGAGGGTTAATAGGTCTTAGGAACTGCCGTCCAGCGTCTTCTACTAGTATTTTGAATGTCGCTTCATTGGTTCGCGGCACTCTAGCAATTACCCGATCTCCTGTCTTTGTTTCGGCCTCTGGGTCGACGAAGATAATGCAGCCTGTAGGATAGCTACGGCCTGGGCCGGGGTTTGTCATTGAATCTCCGAGCACCTTTAGTGCATATCCGCTTCCACTAATTGCAACGGGGCAAGATAGCCAAGTTTCACCGTCATGTTGTTCGAAGTTCGCTTCACACCAAGCTCCGGCTTGCACCCAAGAAATTAGCGGCACCTTCCCGAAACGCTCTGTTACTTCGCGTACGTTGCTGTCATACGAGCTTTTGATGTGATGCACATTATTTTCCCCAATCTGTTTTTTGGGTAACACGCCGTACTCCAGCCACTCCCGTCGGACGTTCAGCCATGAGCACAGCGCAGTCATACTGTCCGCCTCAGCGATGGCATCTCCATTCAACCATTTGCTTACCGCCTGAGGGGTTTTGTCGACCCCAATGCTCTTCAAATGCTTGTGAACATCCGCCCCACGCCCCCGGGTGCGTACACCGGCATCGTCAAGTGCTTCATGAAGGCGCGCCGTGAAAGCTGCCCGTAGCTCGTTCTTATCAACCATGAGTTGATACTCTCACAGGGGTTGCGCAATAGTCAGTTGATGTTAATATCAACCGCGAGTTGATAAATGGAGGTTGCCATGTTGGACCCCGCAGATTTTCCGAACGCCATCGCGTTTGCATTTGAAGCAGTAGGCGGCATTGGTGCCGCCGCCAAGGTGTGTGAAAGGAGCTATCAGGCGCTCAATAAATGGCGTTTGGCTGCCAGTCTTCCCCGCACCGATTACACCGGTGAAACCCAATACGCCTCGCTTTTGGCGATCGCTGCAAAGCAGAAGGGCAACGCATTTGACGCTGCCTGGTTGCTCACCGCATCGGCTCCGCAGAAAGCTGCAGCGTAGATAGAAAAAAGGCGACCCAAGGGCCGCCCAGTTCCTCCCGGCACACACCACCACAGTGCTGTCGGGTCGCGATAAAGAGTTGCGGGCACACCACATGCAAACCACCTCTCTTTGCCGCGCTACCAAGACACGGATGCCTTGGGTTGCTGCCTTTTCCACCACAGATTGGGCAGCTGTTGCGCCAGAGGTGAACAACGGATTGTTCGCCTCGGCACGGTGCCGGTTCGATCCCTAGATCTAGCCGGCGTTTTGGGCCCTTTCAAGCCACGCGGCAAATGTATCACCACTGCATGTCGCGGGGCACTGGCAACTTTGTAGGAGTAATGCCATGAGCCGAATAGCTTTAAGCTGTGTTGATCGAGCGCAAAGGGAAGTCCTGACGCTCGAATTAGCTCTCTACCACGCCGCACGGGACTATCCCGGCGGTGCCGCCGCAATCGCCGCCACCACCGGCCGTAATGCCACTACGCTACAGCACAAGCTGTCTCCCACCCATCCATCTCACACCGTGAACATTCAGGAGTTCGGCGAGATCCTCGAACTGACCAAGGACCGCCGCATTCTTGATGCGGTGCATGCCCTGGTCGGCGATACCACATGGCAGGAGCTGGCTGAAACCTATACCAGTGACATGCCCGAGACTCTCACCACGGGTATTGCCTCGTACTTCCGTCAGGTGGCTAATTTGGCTGATACGTGGGCCAAGAGCATTGGCGACGGTGTCGTCAGTGATCAGGAGCTGGCCGAGATTCGCCTGCAGGTGTTTCGCGGTATTCAGGGGCTGCTGGGGATGTTCAACCGCGCCAAATACGTCAACCAGACTACGCGGGGTACCGACCGTGGCTGACGTTATCGATTTTGCCAACGATCTTGTGCAAGAGCGGATGGATCAGGCGCTCGCGGCGCGCAATGCGAATAAAACGGTTACCGCTGCACATTCGTTCATGTTCTGCGAAAGCTGCGACACGCCGATCCCGTTGGCACGCCGTGTTGCGATCCCTGGTTGCACCCAGTGTGTGACCTGCCAGTCCATCGACGAAGCCAGGAAGGCCCGCCATGCTCGATGAGGTACTCAGTCAATTCTCTGATTACGGCTTGGAGCCTGATCAACCCTTGGTGTTCGGCAAGCTGACCCGTTGCAAAACCTCCCAGGACAAGGGCAAGGAAAAAAACGGCTGGTACGTGGTCCACGAGCATGTCACCGAGAAAAACGTAACGTTGATCTTCGGCAGCTTCGGCGATTGGCGATCAGGTGAGTCTCAGAAGATTAAGGTCAAGGCCGGTCGGATGAGCCCCGAGGAGCGCGAAGTCATGCGCGCTCGGCAAGAGGAAGCCAAGCGCAAGGCTGCCGAGGTCGCGGCCAACGCCTCCCGTCGAGCGGCCAGCCGTGCAGCAGCTCTGTTCAAGCGCATGCCTGAAAAGGGTAAAAGCGCTTACCTGGATCGAAAGCAGATCGTCGGATTCAAAGTTCGCTATGCGCCACGTACTGGCGCATTTTTGGTGCCTATGTGCAACGTGCGCGACCAGGTCGTCGGCGTGCAGGTGATCTTCCCGGCAAAGCAGGTGGACACTGGGCGTGACAAGGCCTACTGGCCCTACGGCATGTCGAAAGAGGGCGCCTTTCATTTGATCGGTCCGCACCCTGAGCCGGGTGAGCCGGTGCTGGTGTGTGAGGGCTACGCCACGGGCGCAAGCCTGCACATGGCGACTTCGCTCACTGTCGCCATCGCCTTCGATGCGGGCAACCTGCTGCCTGTCTCCAAGGCCATGCGCGAGCGCTTCCCTGGCTGTCCACTTATCATCTGCCGGGACGACGACTGGAAAACCAAGCGTCCCAATGGTGACCCCTGGAACCCCGGCGAAGAGAAAGCCAACAACGCCGCGCTGGTCGTCGGTGGTCAGGTGGTTGCCCCGATGTTCTCCGGCGAGCGTGAGATCAAGTGGACCGACTTCAACGACCTGCACGTCGCCGAGGGGTTGGAGGCCGTCCGCCGCCAGGTGCTTGCGGTGGTCAAGCCTCCTGCAGCGGGTGGCTGGAAGGATCAACTGGCCCGCACCGAAAATGGCTCCCTGATCGCGCACATGCAAAACGTCGAGCTGATCCTGGGCAATGACGAACGCTGGGCAGGCGTCATCGGCTACAGCGTGTTCAGCTCCAAGATCGTTAAGCTGCGGTCTGCGCCCTTCGGCGGCGGTGCTGGTGACTGGGCAGACATCGACGACATGCGAGTGATGAAGTGGCTCGCGCAGCAATACAACCTGCGGGTCAAAGCCTCCCATGTGATCGAGGCGGTCAGCGTGGTTGCCCACGACCACGCCTTCCACCCGGTGCGTGAGTACCTGGAGAAGCTGGAATGGGATCGCGTGCCACGCATTGAAACCTGGCTGACCGACGTGCTGGGCGTCCAGGCCAGTGAGTACTCGGCCAAAGTCGGTAAGCGCTGGCTCATCTCAGCGGTTGCCCGTGTGATGCGTCCAGGCTGCAAGGCAGACTCGGTGATGATCCTCGAAGGCGGGCAGGGCGCCGGTAAGTCCACGGCCATGGGCGTGCTCGGTGGCGAGTGGTTCATGGACACGCCCTTTGCCCTCGGCGACAAGGACAGCTTCCAGGCGATTCGCGGCAAATGGATCGTCGAACTGGGGGAACTGGACAGTTTCAACAAGGCTGAAAGCACCAAGGCCAAACAGTTCTTCTCTGCGTCCACCGACACCTACCGCGAGAGCTACGGCCGCAGAACGAATGACGTGCCACGCCAGTGTGTTTTCGTGGGCACCACCAACCAAGAGGAATACCTCAAGGACGCCACGGGTAACCGTCGTTACTGGCCGGTGTTTTGCAACAAGGTCGATCTGGAGCAACTGCGCGAGATACGCGATCAGCTATGGGCTGAGGCGCTGTTCTGCTTTGAAGCGGGCGACATCTGGTGGGTGAATAAGGACGAATCCAAGATGTTCGCCGAGGCCCAAGACGAGCGCTTTGTGGTGGATGAATGGGAAGGGCCAATCCTGGCCTGGATGGAAGAGTCGCAGATCGGCGAAACCGCAACCGGCAACGAGATTCTGACCCAGGCGCTTAAGCTCGACTTCGGCCATTGGGGCAAGCCTGAGCAGATGCGGGTCGGGGCGATCATGCACCGGTTGGGCTGGCGCAAGCGGCGTATGCCTGCGCTGCCAAAAAGCGGCGTGCGGCCATGGGCCTATGAAAAGCCTGCGGGATGGGGGCGTGCGTCTGCGTTGCAGCAGGCGGTGATCGAGGAGCCTTGCTTCGATGATTAAGCGAATCGACGAGATGCTCAAACTATGGGCGCAGGATCTGCATTCGCCTGTGCCGGACGGTGCTGGCGGGCCGAGTGGCGGCAACATGATCGCCATGCTGATGGAGTGCAAAGGTGAGTTGATACGCGGCACGCGTGGAAGTCGGGTCCTCCTGGATGAATCGGCGGATATCGAGCTGATCGTCAACAAACACTTGGCGCCTGAGCTGGCCCTGGTGGTGATGGAACACTACTGCAACCACGAGAGCTTCCTCTCACAGAAAATGCTTCATTGCGGTTGCAGCGCGCCAACCTATTACCGTCGGTTACACGATGCCCATGTATCCATCGCCGGCATGCTGATGGGGAAGGCTGCATGATCCTCCGCGTCACTCCGCGTACCTCTGTCCTACTGTCCCGCCTTGTCCGACTGCCATTTTGCGCAGTTGGACAGGCGCAGGCCGCGCCGTTTCTGGGCTGTCCTACTGTCCAACCTTTACCAGCCCCACGCACACATGAGCGTAGCGGGCACGTAGTCGCGCCCATGGCGCGCACGCGTGCTTTTAACTTTCTCTCTATACACAAGAGAAAAGTAAAAAAAGGTAGGACAGTAGGGCAGAGCCCCGTATTTAGGCGCCTGTAGCTGTCCTACTCTGATCCAGAATAGTGGGACAAGTAAGACAGGGCACCAGAAGCGATAGCCGATTGAATGCGTTGTCCCTGCGTTGCACCTGCGTCATACCCATATGGCACCCGTATTGCGCCATGGCATTAAAACCTGCTTGCTGCCATGATAATCCACCTGTAAAAAGTACCCATCTTCGATAGGTGCGACCGCAAGCAGCGGGACACACCACCACACTGAACCCGGCCATTGCGCCGGGTTTTTGCGTTTATGGGGTAGGGCGATGACGAACGAGCAGCAAGCGCTTATTGATATGCCGATATGGATGGTGATCGTGCTGTCGCTGGTCGGCGGCATATCCGGCGAAGCATGGCGGGCCGACAAAGCGGGGGTAAGTGGCTGGTCCTTGATTCGCCGCTTGCTCCTTCGATCCGGGGCCTGCGTGGTTTGCGGGCTTTCCACCATGATGTTGCTGCACGCTTCGGGCATGTCGGTCCTGGCGGCAGGGAGCATTGGATGCCTCACCGCGATGGCTGGCGCAGACGTCGCCATCGGGCTGTATGAGCGCTGGGCCGCTAAGCGACTAGGCGTCTGACTTAGGTCCGGCGCTAGAGGACTGTTGTTCGCAGGTTAAGGTAAAAGTGGCAATAGGCGGTGCAATTTTAATTAATCGTAGTTTGCATGTGCCAGTTGGGGATTTGATAGTTCGATCATTTCCGACGGACAGGTAATCGGAATCGTTGTTAATGGTTATGGTTACTGACGACGGATACACACTAGCTACACCTAACGCAACACGGTTTTTTACTAGCTCTTCACTCTCACCGCCCCTGAGAGTGATTTCTTTTCTGGGCAGCGACATAAGGCTTAGCTCGTTACTCAGTCGGGATGAGTATTCTGCTAGTTCGGACTTTTCGTCAGTCAACTTTTTGACTGCGGCAGTAAGTTTGTTATTTTCTTTTTCTAGTTCTCGGTTCTTGATGTTTGTATTTTCAATGTCTTGCATTGTTGTTAGCTGTTTGTCTAGTTTTTCACTTACAGCTTTCATGCTTTTTATGGTTTCGGGGACTTTCCACTCGCTAGCTTCTTTGCGGGAGGCAATTTCATTTTTGAGTGAGTCAAGGTAGTCCATGCGATTCAGCCATGTGAGACCTGCAATAGCACAGCCTACTGCGGCCAAGGCCACGGCGATCAGCCAAACTCTCTTCCAGGTGATTTCAACTTGTGCGGGGAGTAGAAATGACATTGGGCTCTAATCTTGTATTGGTTTGAGGTTAAAGTGCCAGCATATAGGAGGAGGGAGCTAAATGCATTCGGGGAACAGGTATGCGCGCTCATAGTATCGGGGACCCTGGCGGTATTCGAGGGACACGGGGCATGAAACCCGCGGGAAAGCGTTAGCGGATGGGCTGCCAGCTTACTGAAATTCAATCCATTGAAATTGAAAGGTTTCCATTGAAAAGCCGTTGAAAAAGGGGGGGCTTATGACGGAGCCATTGTTCCTGTCTAAAAGCGCTTTCGCGGCTCGCATCGGCAGGACGCCGAGTTACATCACGTGGCTCAAAGGCAACAACCGCCTGGTGCTGGCGCCGGATGGCAAACAAGTTGACGTGCTGGCGACTGAAGCGCTGATCCGCGAAACCGCCGACCCCAGCAAGGCCGCCGTCGCGGCTCGACACCAACAGGACCGGATCCAGCGTGACGTTTACAGCCAACTGTCCCCCCTGGTCGAGCCGACTAACACGGCTGCGCCGCAGCAACCTATTGCTGTCGGCGCCAAGGGCCACGACTTCCAGAAGGCTCGCGCCATGCGCGAACACAACCTGGCGCAACTGGCCGAGATCGAACTGCACAAGGCACAAGGCTCGTTGGTGTCCAGGGATGCTGTCGAGCTGGGGGCATACAACGCCGGGCGCCATCTGCGTGACCAGTTGTTTGGTCTGCTGCCCCAGCTGTCCCACAAGCTGGCCGTGATGACCGACCCATGGGATATCGAAAAACACCTGACGGCGATACTCCGTAAATCACTGGAAGAGGCTGAGCGCATGTCCTCGTCCGACCTTGAACGAGCTATGACAGCGAGCTGACCTATGACCACGGAATTTCCTGACGGGGACCGTGCGTACCGTGAGGCGTATTTCCGTGGACTGCGACCCGACCCTGACCTCTGGATTGACGAGTGGGCTGACGAGTACATGCGCATCCCGCGAGACACTGGTGCGCCTGAGCCCGGCCAGTATCGGACCGAGCGCACGCCTTACGCTCGCGAGCCTATGCGCTGCCTGTCGCCGGCCCACCCGTGCCGACGCGTGGTCACCATGGTGGCCTCGCAGCTGATGAAAACGCAGATCGCCTTGAACTGGATGGGCGGCCTGATCCACATGGCGCCGTCCAACATCCTGGCGCTGTTGCCCAGCCTGAGCCTGTCCAAGCGGGTCTCCGGGCGGATCAGCAAGACGATCAAGGCCACCCCGGAACTGGCGAAGCGTGTAGCGGCCAGCCGCTCACGGGATGCCCGCAACACCATGGACACCAAGGAGTTCGAGGGTGGCGCCCTGTACGTCACCACGGCGGGCTCTGCGGCCAACTTGTCGGAGCTGTCGGCGCGCTACATCTACGGCGATGAGGTCGACCGTTGGGAAAACGATGTCGGCCAGGAAGGTGACCCCATCGTGCTGGCGGAGACGCGGGCGACCAACTTCGGCCGCAACGCAAAGATCTACTTCTCCAGCTCGCCCACGATTAAAGGCGCCTCGCGGATCTCGGACCTGTTCGAGTCCAGCGACCAGCGTTACTACTACGTGCCATGCCCCACCTGCGGGCACATGCAGGTGCTGGAGTGGGAGCGGCTGCTCTACAGCAAGGACTACAGCACGGTTCACTACCAGTGCGCGGCGCCTGAATGTGACGTGCTGATTGAGGAGCACCACAAGACTGACATGCTCGCCCGTGGCGAGTGGCGTGCCCATGGCAGCGGTGATGGCAAGACGGTGGGCTTTCACCTCAACGCCCTGTACTCACCGATTGGTTGGAAGGACTGGCCCTCGCTGGCCGAGGAGTTCGAAGACGCAAAGAAGGCCCAGGCCAAGGGTGACATGGGCCTGATGCAGGTGTTCTACAACACCCGTCTCGCCAAGGTCTGGGACAGCGCGCAAGAGCAGACCAAGGCCGAAGTGCTGGTCGCTCGTGCGCGACTGGAGACCTACACCCTCGGCAGCATGCCGGTGGGCGTGCTGATGTTGACCGGCGCCGTCGACGTCCAGGCCAACCGCCTGGAGCTGATGGTGATGGGCTTCGGTGTCGGCATGGAACGTTGGGTGGTCGACCACCAGGTGATCTGGGGGGACCCTGCCGATGAGCGCACCTGGGCGGTGTTGGACGAAAAACTCAAGGTTCGATATCGGCACCCGTGCGGTGTCGCGTTGGCGATCCTGGCGACGGGCGTCGACTCCGGCGGTCACCACACCGACGAGGTGTACCAGTTCTGCCGTGTGCGGCGTTGGCGCAACATCTTCGCCATTAAGGGCGCGAGCAAGCCCGGCAAACCGGTGATTGCTCAACGACCGTCCATGGTCGATGTGACATGGAAGGGTCAGACCGAACGTGGCGGCGCCGAGCTGTGGTTTGTCGGTACCGACACCGCGAAGGACTGGATCTACAACCGCTACGCCTTCGAGGACGGTCCCGGTTCGCTGCATTTTGCCAATGACCTGCCGGACGAGTTCTTCGCCCAGTGCGTGGCCGAGCGCAAGGTCGCCCGGTACGTCAAAGGCTACAAGCGTATCGAGTGGGTCAAGGGCAAGGCCGAGCGCAACGAAGCGCTCGACCTGATGGTGTACTGCCTGGCGATGGCGCATTACCTGGGCATTAACCGCTACCAGGAACACGACTGGGAGCGGGTACGCCAAGCGCTGGCTCAGTCCGGTTTGTTCGACGATGTGTTGGGCGTCAAGCCCGTACAAGGCGAGCGCCTCGACGCTGACGAAATACCAGCACCGGTTGCGGCGCGTCAGTCGCTCCCTGCACCGCCACCTGCAGCGCCTGTGGCCCAACCGCGACCCGCTGCACCCCCACAACGCCGCAGCTCCACCAGCGGTTACCTGAAGAGACGCTGATATGTCGTTTACCTCGAAGCACCTCGAAGTCATCGAGCGCGCTATCGCACGCGGTGAAAAGACCGTGCGCTACAGCGACCGCACGGTGGAGTACCGCTCCATCGACGAACTGCTCAAGGCTCGTGACGAGATCCGCACGTCGCTGAGTCAAGCCGCCGGGCCGCGCTCTCGCGTGATCCGGCTCACCCACGGAGGCAAAGGACTCTAATGGCCCGACATTATCCGACGCTAACCCGTAACGGATTCTTGCTGCCGTCGAACATCAAGGCCAGTTACGAAGGCGCCGGTGAGGGCCGACGTTCGGCCAGTTGGGAAGCCTCCGACAACGGCATCAACAGCATCAATACCCCGGCCCTGCGCAATCTACGTGCGCGTTCGCGGGCGGCGGTGCGCAATGACCCGTACGCGTTCAACGTCATCGACAAACGCGTCAGCAACTTGATTGGCACCGGCATCACGCCCAGGCCGACCACGGACGACGACGAGCTGCGCAAGCTCAAGCAGCAGCTGTGGGATGACTGGGTGGATGAGGCGGACGCCGATGAGCTGACCGACTTCTACGGCATGCAGGCTCTGGTGGCGCGCACCGTTGAAACGGCCGGTGAATGCTTTGTGCGATTGCGACCCCGCAGCCCGAGCGAAGGTTTGGCTGTGCCGCTGCAATTGCAGGCGCTGGCCCCTGAATTTGTCCCTCACGATAAATTCGAGATGGCCAAAAACGGCAACGTGATCCGCGCCGGTATCGAGTTCAACCCGGCGGGCAAGCGGGTGGCGTATTACATGTACCTGTCGCATCCCCGCGACTCGTCGTCGTTGAACGCTGGCTACAACCAGTTGGTGCGCGTACCGGCAACACAGGTGCTGCACATCTTCGAACCGATGGAGCCTGGGCAACTGCGTGGCGTGCCGCGCTTGGCGCCGGTATTGAAGCGCTTGCGTAGCCTGGACAATTACGACGACGCGGTGCTGTTCCGTCAGGAAGTGGCGAACTTGTTCGCGGGGTTCATAAAGCGTCCCGCACCGGAGGCTATGCAGCAGCCTCGCGATCCCACTACTGGTATGCCATTGAACCTTGACCGTGACGGCTTCACGCCGATGGTCGCCCTTGAGCCCGGCACCATGCAGGAGCTGGGGCCAGGTGAAGAGGTGGAGTTCTCCAAGCCACCGGATGCCGGCAACAACTATCCGGACTTCATGCGGCAGCAACTGATGGCTGCAGCGGCGGGTTCTGGTACGCCTTACGAGATACTCACCGGTGACATGCGGGAGGTCAACGACCGTGCGCTGCGGGTCGTACTCAACGAGTTCCGGCGGCGTCTGGAGCAGCTGCAATTCGGCGTGTATGTGCATCAGCTATGTCGCCCGGTTCGGGCCGCCTGGATGGACATGGCGGTGTTGTCGGGTGCCCTGGTACTGCCGGATTACGCGCAACGTCGACGCGAATATTTGCGCACGCGTTGGGTGCCGCAGGGATGGGCCTACATCCAGCCGGTGCAGGACGTGCAGGCGCGGCGGATGGAAGTGCAGGCGGGCTTTGCTTCACGTAGCGAGATGGTGCTGCGTACCGGCTACGACGCGGAAACGGTCGACACGGAAAACGCTGCGGATCTAGCCAGGGCCACGCACCTCGGACTCAACTACACGACTCTTGAAGCCATCGAGACGATTGATGACAAGGAACAACCATGAGCAAAAAAGCCAAGTCCCGCGTTTATGACAAAGCGGGCAAGCAGGTAAAGGTCGCTGATAAGAGCTGGTACACCTTCCAGGCCAGTGGCGAAGCCGAACAGCGCAACATCGAGATCTTCGTCTACGGCGAGATCGGCGCCTGGGGCGTCACCGCCAATCAGTTCGTGCAGGACCTTCGCGCCATGGATGATGGCGTGTCGCCGGTGATCGTTGCATTCAACAGCATCGGTGGCGATCTGTTCGATGGTCTGGCGATCCACAACGCGCTGTCGCGCCTGGGTGAGCGCTGCACCGGCCGTATTGACGCCCTGGCTGCCAGCGCGGCCAGTGTCGCGGTGTGCGGCGCTCACCGGGTAGTGATCGCGGCCAACGCCATGTTGATGATTCACAACCCTTACACCTTCACCGGTGGGGACGCTGAAGACTTCCGCCGTGTCGCCGATGTGCTGGACCAGACCCTGGAAGCGATCATCGCGGCCTACAAAGCTAAGGCACCGGACATTGACGAGGCCGAACTGCGGCGCATGGTTAATGCTGAAACCTGGCTCACCGCAAATGAGGCTGTGGCCTTGGGCCTTGCTGATGAGGTGGGTGACGGCCTGAAGGTTAGCGCCTGTCTCGGCCAGGGCATTGTATTGCAGCGTTTCCAGCATACCCCGCCTGAGCTGCTCGCCCAGCTCGATGAAGAGCCAGAGGTGGAGCTGCCAGAGCCGAACGATCCACCGGCGCCGGTTCCCGTGCTGGACGCGGCAAAACTGGCGCTGATGGTCACGCAAGGTTGCGCAGCAGCAGGCATCAGCAACCTGGTGGAACCGCTGCTCGCCGCCACCAAGCTCGAAAGCGAAGCGGTGATCCAGGCCGCCCTGACCAATGCAAAAGCGCTGCATGGCCTCTGCGTTGCGGCGCGGCTGCCAGAGCTGACCGGCGAATTTATCACCGCTGGCCTGGACGAAGCCGCAGTCCGTGCGCGGTTGTTCGACAAGCTGGTAAGCAGCGGCGGCACTTTTGAAATCAACAGCAGCCTGCCGCTGGACAATGACCCCGTACCGGTCAAGGCCAAGCAGGTTGATCCCCAAGCAATTTGGAGCAGTCGTCAGGCGGCTCAGAATGGAAAACCGAAAGGAGAAAGGGCATGAAAATTGAATTGATGCACGCGGGCGAATTCGTGCTGTCCGAAGGCAACGGCAACATTTCCCGCGAAGCGATCAACGTCGCTGCAGGTGCCGCCCTGGAGCCGGGCCAGATCCTTGGCCTGGTCACCGCGACCAGCGAGTTCGCGCCATACCAGCCGACCGCCGAGGACGGCACTGAAAACGCCATAGCTATCCTCTACGGCCCGCTGAGCGAGTCTGATGTTGTTCGGCGAGGTCGTGCCATCGTGCGCCTGGCCGAGGTCAGCGAAGCGCATTTGACCAGCCTTGATCCCGCCGCTGAAAAAGCGCTGGGCGTCAATCACATCATCGTCCGCTAAGGCGACAACCCCCGTTTATCCATCCCGCCAAGTGCGGGATTTTTCGTTTCTGGAGAGTACCCCATGGCCGATATCGCCATTTTTGAAGACGATGCGTTCACCGTCGCCTCGCTGACCGCTGCAATCAACGAACAGGAATACCTGCCGGGCCGCATCAGCAGCCTCGGCCTGTTCCGCGAAGAAGGCATCACTACCCTGACTGTTCAGATTGAAAAGGACGGCGACACCCTGGCCTTGGTACCGGCAGGTGAGCGCGGCACCTCGGGCTTGGTAGTCGGTGCGACTAAGCGCACCCTGATCCCATTCAACACCGTGCACCTGCCGGAGCGCTTCACCATCAAGGCTGATGAGATCCAGGGCATCCGTGCCTTCGGTACGCGCACTGAGTTGCAGTCGGTGCAGGATGTGGTCAATAAACGTCTGGCCAAGGCCCGTCGTCAGTTGGACGCCACTCACGAGTTTCAGCGCATGGGCGCATTGAATGGGCAGGTTCTGGACGCCGATGGCAAAACGGTTCTCTTGGACATCTATAAGTCTTTCGGGGTGAGCCGCAAGAAGCTGCCGATGGAGTTGAACAATCCTGATACAAAGGTCCGTGTCAAATGTGGCGTGGCGCTGGATATGCAGGAAGAGGCGTTGGGAAGCGTCACCAGCTCCGGTTCCCGTGCGTTCTGTGGCAAGAACTTCTGGAACAAGCTCATTGCTCACAAGTCGGTAGAAGACACCTATCTCAACACCTTGCAGGCCGCTGCATTACGCGGTGATGCCCGTGAAAGCTTCGAGTTCGGCGGGATCGTCTGGGAGCGCTACCGTGGCAAGGTCGCTGGTATTTCGTTTGTCCACGACGACAAGGCGTTGCTGATTCCCGAGGGCGTGCCGGATTTGTATATCTCGACCTTCGCGCCGGCGGATTATATGGAAACGGTCAACACCGAAGGCATTCCGTATTACAGCAAGATCGAGCCGCTGCCGTTCAACAAAGGTATGGCCGGTGAAGCCCAGTCCAACCCGCTGCACCTGTGCACCCGGCCCCTGGCGCAGATCCTTCTGGAACTCTGATCGTGGCCTTCCGCGATCTGATCGACGACATCGACGACGTGGTGTTCGAAACCCTGGGCGATTCCGCCCAGATCGAAGGCCGCGCCGAGCCGGTGCTGGGCATGTTCATGGCGCCATGGATGGCGCCGAAGTTTGGCAAGACCCAGACCGCCATACGCGAACCTCGCTTTGAGGTTCGCGTCCGTGATTCAGACGGTCTCAGCAAAGGCCTGCGCGTCACCGTCGATCTGCCGGCCCTGGACGGTGGCGGCGAATACGACCTGCTGCAGCTGGAGCCCGGCGGCGATGGCTTGGTGGCCCTGATCTTGAGGAAGCGTCCATGAGTGTTGGCAGCTACGCACAGCAGAAACGCGACGGTGGCTTGATCAACATCCAGCCGTCACTGGCGGATCTGAAGATCTTTCAGGACTTCGCTCGGCTTGTACCGAAAGCCGCGGCTGCAGCGCAACGGCGAGCGATCAACAAAACCTTGGGGTGGTTGCGTACCCACATTGCCAGGGCGGTGGGCAAGCAAGAGCGCATCGCCATTGGCGCCGTCCGGCAACGATTGCGCGCGTACCCCACCAGTGGCGGCGCGATGCGCGGCAAGTTGTGGTTTGGCCTCAACGCGATTGAGGCCAGTCGCATCGGTCGGGCACGTCAGACGGGTAGGGGCGTTTCGGTGGCAGGACGGCGCTACCAGGGTGCATTTTACAAACAGGTGTACGGCAACAGCGCCGATATCTGGATCCGTACTGCCAGCAAACACTTCAATAGTGATGACTACCCCGAGGCGACTCAAGGCCGGCGGCGCAGTGGTTTCGTTCAGGAAAACGACAACCGCTTTCCGTTGGCGAAGGCCAAGGTATCACTGGAGCAGGCCCGGCCGCACTTTGAGGCGTGGATCAAACGCGCCGATGAACAGCTGCTGGTTGTCCTCGAGCAAGAGCTCAACTACGAACTGCAGAAGTATCTGAAGGGGAGCGCCAATGTCAGATGAGCCGTTCAGCCTAAGCCAGTTGTACCAGGCTATCGAACAACACCTGACGCAGCATCTATCGGGTATTCAGGCGGTAGTGTTTTGGCCGGATATTCAGGAAAACCAAGGCATTCCACTGCCATCTGTGTTTCTGGAAATGGCCGAGCTTGAGCCCGGTACCGATATCGGCACCGGCGAAACCAGCGTGGTCTGTAAGTTCGAGGCGCGAATCATCGTTGACCCGATTCAAGCCAATCATCACGAGCAGGCTGTGCACCTGGTGTCGCAGCTGGCGGTGCTGCTCCGACAGCAAAGCTGGGGGCTTGAAGTCAACGTCGCGGAATTTGTGCGTGCTACTCAGGACTGGACCAAGCCTGAGCTGGATGGCTATGTCGTGTGGGTGGTTGAGTGGACTCACCAGGTCTATTTGGGCCTTGAGGTTTGGCCTTTCCCTGAAGAGAAGCCGAGCATGCTCAAACTCAATCTGTCGGCCTTCCCGGATGCCGATAGCTCAGGGGGCGCGCCATGAGTTATCAGACGGGCGAGCATGACCGGATGATCGCGGCGATGTTGATGCCGTGTGTGGTGGTCGGGGTGGATCTGGCGGCCCCGGCCGTGCGGGTCAAATCGGGCGACTGGGTTAGCGCCTGGGTGCGCTGGCACAGCCAGGCTGCCGGCAAGGCCCGCCACTGGCGTGCGCCGACCATGGGCGAGCAGGGAATTTTGTTCAATCCCAGCGGCCAGGCCGGTATGGGCACGTTTGTTCCGGGGCTGTACGGCGGCGCCGGTGCCGCACCGGATAACCGGGATCATGTCGAGGTGTGGCGCTTTGATGATGGCGGCTCTCTGGTCTATGACTGGGAGGCCAACAGCTACACGATCACTTTGCCCACGGGTACGGTGAGCATCAAGGTAGGGGCGACCGAGGCGGTCGTTACGGATAACGCGGTGACGGTCACAACGACCAACGTCAAGTTGATTGCAGACGTTGCAATTGAAGGTTCGTTATCCGTAACGAAAGACGTCTCTGTCCAGGGCGCTTTGCATGCCGTGAAAGGCATCACCAGTGCCGGCAAGATCATCGACGCCGGCGGCAACAGCGCGAACCACAAACACTAGCTGTTCAATTTCACTGGCCCGCCGCGTGCGGGCTTTTTTGTGCCCGGGAGAAACCATGGCCAAGACTTCTGATAACCCCGTCGCCGGCGTCGCGCCTGGTTTAACGTTCCGCGACAAGCGCTACACCTCACGCACCGTGATTCTGCCCGACAGCGGCCGCGCTTTGGCGGTCACCAAGGCGCAGGTATCGGTCCCGGCAGCGGATACCGAGGCGCGGGCTTACCTCGAAACCAACGAGGAATTCGAACTACTGCAGGAGTGATTTAGATGATCGGAATGGACCGCCACACCGGCCAGCCGATTTCGGGCCTTGCGCATTTGCGCCAGTGCATCGAGGACATTCTAAGCACCCCGTTGGGAAGTCGTCGGGAGCGGCCGGAGTACGGCAGCAAGCTGCGTCGTTACGTGGATATGCCGGTTAACGAGGGCTGGAAGGGGGCGGTTCAGGCCGAGGCGAGCAGGGCGCTAGGCCGCTGGGAGCCCCGCCTGAAGCTGGAACGCGTGCAAGCCGTCTCTGTCCTGGGCGGCCTGATCAAGATTCAGGTCACCGGTAGCTACCGGGGCGAAAGCGTACTGCTAGAGGTAAGTGTATGAGTATCGTTGACCTGTCGGAGTTGCCGGCGCCTGACGTGCTTGAGCCCCTGGACTTTGAAGAGGTCTATGCGGAAAGGCTGGGTGTCTTTCGCGAGTTCATGGGCGACAACTGGAGTGCACCGCTTGAGAGTGATCCGGTGGTCAAGCTGCTGGAGGTCGGTGCCTATGTGGGCATCGGTGATCGCGCCCGGGTAAACGATGCCGCCAAGGCGTTGCTGTTGGCCCATGCAATCCGTGGCGACCTCGATCAGCTCGGGGCGAACGTGAACACCCCGCGCCTGGTGATCCAGGCGGCGAACCTTAGCGCTATACCGCCGGTGGAGGAGGTCAGGGAGGGCGACGATGCTTACCGCGAGCGGATCCAGTTGGCCTATGAGGGCCTGACCACGGCGGGGCCGCGCAACAGCTACAAGCTGCATGCCCGCAATGCGTCTGCCCTGGTGGCGGATGCATCGGCGGAAAGCCCCTCGCCGGCGTGCGTTACGGTGACGGTGCTGGGCCTGTCGGGGGACGGGGCGGTGGGCCCTGAGTTGTTGGCCGTGGTAGCCAGTGCGCTCAATGACGAAAACGTTCGGCCCTTGGGCGACCGGGTGACGGTGCAAAGCGCCCAGGTGCTGCCGTATCGCGTTGACGCCGTGCTGCATATGAAAGGCCCCGGCCCTGAAAGCGCCGTCGCGCGGGATGAGGCGGAAAGACGACTCGCTGCCTGGATCAACCCGCGCAGACGCTTGGGGGTTGAGGTGGCGCGCTCCGCTGTGGACGCGCAGCTGCACGTCCCAGGCGTTTCGCGCGTTGAGCTGACCGGGTGGAAGGATCTGGCCCCTACAACGGCTCAGGCGGCGTTCTGCACCGGCTATAGCGTCAAGCTGGGGGAGTGACATGAAAAGCCTACTGCCGATCAACAGCACCCAGCTTGAGCGTGCGATTGAGGCGGCGAGCGCGGATAAGACCGTGATCCCGCTGCGTTCGCTCTACAACCCCGCGACGTGCCCCGTTCCTTTGCTGCCGCACCTGGCGTGGGCCTGGTCTGTCGACCGCTGGGATGACCGCTGGACGGAGGCGGCCAAGCGCAACGCCATAAGGTCGTCGTTCTACATCCACTCCCGCAAAGGAACCATTGGCGCGTTGCGCCGTGTGGTGGAGCCGCTTGGCTACCTGCTGGAAGTGACTGAGTGGTGGCAGACGGTGCCCGAGGGGGCGCCGGCCACCTTCGCCCTGAAGGTCGGTGTGCTGGAAAGCGGCATTACCGAGGAAATGTATCAAGAGCTAACCCGGCTCATTGATGACGCCAAGCCCGTCTCGCGGCATATGACGGGATTGGCCATCAGCCTGGAAGCGCAAGGCACCATCAATATCGGTGTTGCCGTTTATGACGGCGACGTACTCGACGTCTACCCACCCGCAGCGCGTGACATTGAAGTCAGCGGCTACATCGGTGTGGCTGGGCGCGAACACAGCATTGACACCCTGGACGTGTACCCATGATTGATAAGAACTCGCAATTTATGGCGATCCTCACCAATGTGGGGGCCGCCAAACTGGCTAACGCTAACGCCTTGGGACTTCCCTGGAAGATCACCGCTCTGGCGGTTGGCGATGCCAACGGTACCGATCCGGTCCCTAGTGCCACGCAAACAAAGCTGGTCAATGAGCTGCGGCGTGCACCGCTTAACCAGCTTGTTCCTGACCCGAAAAACGCTGCTGTCATTGTGGCTGAGCAGGTCATTCCCGAGAACGTGGGCGGCTTCTGGATCCGTGAAATCGGTTTGTATGATGAGGACGGCGATTTGGTGGCAGTTGCCAACACTGCCCCGACCTTCAAGCCTTTGCTTGCGCAGGGATCCGGCCGGACGCAAATCATTCGGATGAACCTGATCGTCTCCAGTGTGACCAACATCGAATTGAAGATTGATCCGTCGGTGGTACTGGCTACCCGCGACTATGTTGAGTTGGCAATCACCGAGGCTTTGAACAAGCAAGATTTCAAGCACTCCGTACTGGTAGCCACGACAGCCAACACCACGTTGAGCGGTCTTCAGACCGTTGACGGCGTGGCGTTGCAAGCCGGGGCCCGAGTTCTGGTGAAGAACCAAGTGACGGCCAAGGACAACGGCCTGTGGGTAGTTTCCTCAACTGGCCCATGGAAACGCGCCGAGGATGCAGATACCAGCATCGAGGTGACGCCAGGTCTATTTGTGAGCGTCGAGACGGGCACGCTCAACAGCGACAGCGTTTGGCAGTTGGTAACCGATGCGCCAATTGTCCTGGGCACTACCGCGCTGACCTTTGAGATGGTGGCGGGGCGTACGGGAGTCAACGCGGGTTCATATGGCAAGGTTACTGTCGACAAGTACGGGCGGGTCATTGCCGGCACGAACCCGACTACGCTCGCTGCGGCCGGGATCACCGATGCACTGTCGATTAATGGCGGCACCCTGCAAGGCAATGTCCAACTGACGGAGAACAGCAGATTCTATATCGGGCCGGGAAATACGCCCTCATGGGGATTGGGAGTGTTTGCCGGGGTGCCCGGGTCAATTAAGGGGGGCGTTGGCTTCTACGGTGGCTCTGACGGTGCATTCAAGACCGCATTCCTGGGGCTGGGAACTGATCCTTGGTCCAGCGGCCCCGGCATCCGGATCAAGTCGGAGGGAATTGTTGAGATCAGCGGCACGATCACTGGAAGCGGAGCTGGTTTGTACTCTGTGCCCTTTGCTGCGCTGACAGGCCTGCCGAACACCTTGTCTGGCTACGGCATTGCATCGGCGAGCCAAACGGAGGCTGAGCAAGGCTCTGACACGACCAAGCCGATGACGGCGCTACGGGTCTGGCAGGCAATCGCGGCCAAAGTTGTGCAGGCGACAACAAGCATTGCCGGCATCGCCCGTATCGCGTCGCAAACCGCTGTTAACACAGGTACTGAACCGACGACGATAGTCACCCCGTTAACCCTCGCTACCCGTCTGAGCGCGCTGTGGCAGGCAGCTCAAGAGGGTGTCCTGGGCGTTATACAGCTCGCCACTCAACCGGAGGTCAATGCCGGGACCGACGACACAAAAGCTGTGACGCCCAAAAAGCTGCGCGCTGGTGTTTCATGGGTGCTTGGCGCGAATGGCTACATTGCAATGCCGACCTGGCTGGGCGGCTGGATTCTGCAATGGGGGTTAGCCGTCGGGGTTGGACAGGCGACCAACAGCGGTACGTCTCAAGGCCCTGGTCGTGACGTGTCTCTTTCCGTGACGTTCCCGACCGAAATCATGTGGGTGGGCGCCTGCATGGCCTTTACGACGATGATCACCGGAGCAGCATTCGCGCCTGGAGCAGGGTACGTGTCGAGGTCTGTAATACGGGTTCAAAACAACTACACCCAGTCAGCAGGCGACATCGCTTGGCTGGCGCTTGGCCGATAAAGAGGTACACCTATGGCAGCGTTTTACAGCCCCTCAGAGCGTGGTTTCTTCGACACTGCGCTCAATAGCAAAAAGCAGATTCCGACAGATGCGATTGCGATCACCGAGCCGCAGCGAAGCGAGCTGCTGGCAGGGATAGCGCGCGGTCTGATCGCGCAAGTGTCCGAGAGTGGTTCGCTTCAGCTGGTCGAACCGCCGGTTGATCCCGATGCCGTGGCCCTGGCTGAACGCGCTTGGCGTGATGGAGTACTGACGTCAGCAGCTTGGCTGCGTGATCGGCACCGCGACCAGCTTGAAATTGGCGCGCCGACAACGCTCACCGCCGAGCAGTTCGAAGGGCTGTTGGTGTTCATGCAGGCCCTGCGCAATTGGCCGCAATCGCCAGATTTTCCTGACAGTAACCGTCGACCAGTCGCCCCAAGTTGGATCATTGAGCAAACTGAATAGCGCCCCGCACTGACGGGGCGTTTTCTTTCCCATTACGCGTAACAACGAACATCCCCCACGGCCTCGCTTATGCGGGGCTTTTTCGTTTCTGGAGATTGCCCTATGAGTTTCTTTCACGGTGTGACTGTCACCAATGTGGACACCGGCGCACGCACTATCTCGCTGCCCTCGTCTTCGATTATCGGTCTGTGCGATACCTTCACCCCAGGGCCGAAGGTGACGGCCAAACCTAACCAGGTGCTGCTGATCACTCGCGAAAGCGAAGCGGTGGCGGCCTGGGGCGAAGACGCGGCTATCACCAAGTCCATCAAGGCGATCTACATGCGCGCCAAGGCGGTGATCGTGGCGTGCGGCGTTGAGAAGCTGACCACCCCGGCCTTGCAGACCTCGGCCATCATCGGCGGCGTCCTGGCTGACGGTCAGCGGACCGGCATGCAGGCCCTGTTGGACGGCAAGAGCCGCTTCAATGCTCAGCCCCGTTTGCTGATTGCCCCAGGCCATAGCGCGACCCAGGCCGTGGCCACCTCGATGGATGCACTCGCCGGAAAGCTGCGAGGCATCGCCATCGTTGACGGCCCGAACACCACCGATGAGGCGGCCATTGCCTACGCCGAGAACTTCGGCAGCAAGCGTGTGTTTCTGGTCGACCCGGGTGTACAGAGCTGGGACACCGTCCTCAGCGAGACCGTTGATGCGCCGGCGTCGGCCTGGGTGGCCGGTCTGTTCGCCTGGACTGACAACGAGTACGGCTTCTGGGCCTCGCCGTCGAACAAGGAGTTTGTCGGCATCACGGGTACCGCGCGGCCGATTGAGTTTTTGGACGGTGACGCGACATGCCGGGCCAACCTGCTGAACAACGCCAATATCACCACGATCATCCGTGATGACGGCTATCGCCTGTGGGGCAACCGCACCTGTTCCAGTGATCCGAAGTGGGCTTTTGTCACGCGCGTACGCACCCAGGACATCGTGATGGACGCGATTCTCTACGGGCACAAGTGGGCCGTGGACCGCGCGATCACCAAGACCTACGTCGCTGATGTGACGAATGGCTTGGAAAACTTTATGCGCGACCTGAAAAAGCAGGGCGCGGTGATCAACTTCGAAGTGTTCCCGGACGACGAGCTGAACACGGCCAGCCAATTGGAACAGGGCAAGGTCTATTGGCGCATCCGTTTCACCGACGTGCCGCCGGCTGAAAACCCGACATTCCTCGTTGAAGTCACGAACCAGTGGCTCACCGAAGTCCTGGAAAACAAAGCCTAAGGAGGCTTCGCAATGTCCATGATTCCCCAAACGCTGTTCATGATGAACATGTTTATTGACGGCATGAACTTCGCCGGTGACGTGCCTACCTTGAGCTTGCCCAAGCTGAAAATCAAAACCGCCGAGTACCAGGCCGGCGGCATGGACGCCCCGATCGATATGGACCAGGGCATGGAAAAGCTGGAGGCGTCTTTCAGCACCAAGGGCGTTCGCCGCGACGCGATGAAGTTCTTTGGCCTGGCTGATCAGACCGCGTTCAACTCGGTGTTCCGTGGTTCGTTCAAAGGTCAGAAAGGAGCCACCACTGCGGTGGTCGCCACACTTCGCGGCATGCTCTCCGAGCTGGATCCGGGGGAGTGGAAGCCAGGCGGCGATGCTGAGTTCAAGTATGCCGTCAGCGTCAGCTACTACAAGCTGGAAGTCGGCGGTGTGCTGATGTTCGAAATCGATCCGGTCAACGCAGTACGCGTCATCAACGGCGTTGACCAACTCGCTGGTGTTCGCCGCGACCTCGGCCTTTAAGGAAATTACCCATGGCTCAAGACGTAAACAAAATCCCTGAATGGCTGACCGTCAGCGCTGACTCCGCAATCATCAAGCTGTCCAAAATCGTCAAGGTCAATCAGGTCGAAACTGATCAGTTGACCATGCGCTCCCCAACGGTCCGTGAGGTTCGCCATGCAACCAAAGCGGCCCCGGATGATGAAGAACAAAGCGAAATGATCCTGTTCGCCAGCCTGACGGATGCGGGCACCAACGATCTGGGGGAACTGAGCGTGCGTGACTACAAACGCCTTCAGGCTGCCTATTTTCGCCTGGTGCGCGAGGACCGGGTTTAACGAAGAAATACAGAGAAAGCTGGCTCAGCGGCTGGCCCGGGAAATGTCTTTCTCGGCCAGCGAGATTGAGGCCATGTCTTTCTCAACGATGATCTGGTGGCTCAAGGAGTGAGCCGCCTGGACCTTTTCGGAGTGACCCCCCATGGCGAACAACCTGGCGCTTGGCGTAGTCATCGGCGGCGCTATCAGTTCAACCGTTGGCGCGGCCTTCAAGGACGTTGAAGGGCGCATCAAGAAACTCAGTGATCAGGGCACGAAAGCCCGGGTACTGCAAAACACCATTGGCGACACCATCCGCTTGCGGGATGAGTGGAAAAAAGCCCATGACACCGGATCTGCCTCGGCAGACGGTCTGCTCAAGAAACTGGAATCCAACCTCAGAACCTTGAAGGATCAGGGCGTTGAGGTCAGCAAGCTGCGCAACGAGTACCAGAAACTTGGCCAGGTGGCCCGTGGTGCTGAGCTGAAGGCTCTGGGTCATACGCAAATCAAGCAAGGCAAGGATGGACTAAAGGGCTCGCTTGGCCAGGCTACGGCGCTGTCAGCGGCGATTGCCATTCCCACCAAGATATCCGGTGACTATCAGGCGCAGATGCGCCAGATGTCGCTGTGGGCGCATACGGCCGGCACCGAAGACGAAGGCAAGATGGCCGAGATGGTTTCGACCATCGCGGACGACAAGGGTATGAGTCGGCAACTGCTGGCCCAGGCGGTCGGTGGGCTGATCGAAAAGGGCGTTGAGTGGCAGGAGGCCAGCGAATACGCCGGGCAAATTGCCGACCTGATCGACGGTCAGGGTATGGAAGCCGAGACCATCGCGACTTTGATCAACTCATTCAAGGAGGCCGGGGTTAAGAAAGAGGACATGGCCGGCATGCTGGGCCAGGTGGCGGCAGCGGGGGATATCGGGGCCTTCGGTCCGAAGGACATGGCCCGGTACCTGCCGGCCATGCTCGGCAACATCAAGCGGCTGGGCATGGAAGGCCCGGAGGCGGTGCGCTTTCTCGGTGCCAGCTTGCAGTCGCAGTACTCGCAAACGCAGGATTCGGCGGCCGCAGCGACCAACATGAACAACCTGTTGAGCGCCGTGATCAGCAGCACCAGCCAGGAACGGTTTGCCAAGGAAGGCTACGACCTGGCCGGCTCGATCATTGCCGCGACCAAAAGCGGTAAGGCGGCCAACCCGGTCGATGCATTCATCATGCTCAGCCAGGAAATGATTAAGCGTCAGGATCCAGCGAAGGCCAAAAAGATCGAAGCCCTCAAGGCCAAGATCAAGGCAGCAGCCGACGGCAGCGCCGAGGAACAGCAGGCCATGGTGGCCCTGACTGAAGCGGCGGGGCTGGCCAACATCGTCAGCGATCAGAGCGCCAGTGCGGGCCTGCTCGCGCAAATCAAATACGGCGACAAGATCAAGGCCGATATGGTCACGATCAAGGAAACGGACGGTAAGACCAAGATCGAGGCGGACGCCGCCAAGGCTCGCGAAACGTCCAACCGCAAATGGTCGGCGGCAACGGCGGGCATGGAGGCATCCATGATCAGCCTCGGGGATGGTCTGCGGCCGTTGACCGACAAGGTCGCGGATGGCTTGGGCAAGGTTGGCTATGCGCTGGCTGAGTTGGCCAACAAGTACCAGCCGGTGACGGCGGTGATTGCCGGCGTAGCGGCTGGCGCCGTCACATTGGGCGCCGCGCTGAGTGCGCTGAAGATTGGCCGGGGCCTGCTGAATGTGGGCCGTGGTTCTCTGATGGGCAATCCGAACATCCCTCAAAAGGTGATCGTGACCAACCTGCCTGCCGGCGGGCTGGGCGGCGTTGATGGTGGTGGGGCAGACGGCGGCAAGGGTAGGAAGGGGGGCAAGTCGGGTGGCAAAGGCGGCGCGATGCTGAAGGGCATCGGCGCCCTGGCAGTCGTTGAAGCCGGTTTCAAGGTCAAAGACACCTACGACAACGCCACGACCCGGGATGAAAAGGCAGAAGGCTACGGCGAAGCCGCCGGGGGCTTGGCGGGTACGCTTGCGGGTGCTGCGGCAGGTGCGGCCATTGGCTCGGTGATACCGGTGATCGGTACTGTGGTCGGTGGGTTGCTGGGCGCTTACCTGGGCGGAATGGGCGGTGATGCGCTCGGCGGGTACCTGGGGAAAGCGGCATTTGGTGGTAACGACGGGCTGAAGAAAATGCCCGATGCGGGTCCGCTGATGATGGCCAATGCTGGGCAGGATATCCCGCCGGTGCTGGGCGATATCGCGGCATCGTTTGCGCCGAAGGACAAGTGGCTTGTGCCGCTCAAGATGGCGGCTGATAGCAGCGGCGCCGGCGCGGCACCCTCGGGGCCGTTGTTGATGCCCGCGGCCGTCAAGGCGCCGGGGCCGGTTGGTGGTGATGTGGTGCGTTCGCTGGCTTCGCCGCCGGCATCGAGCGCGCCCGCTGCGGTTTCGCTCATGGCGGTACCGGTCAAGCCGCCGGCGCCGAAGATTGAGCAGAAGGTCGATATCAGCGCGCCTATTCAGGTGACGGTGCAAGGGGATGTGAAGGATCCGGCGCAACTGGCCCGCGAGCTTCGACCGTACATCGAGCAGCAACAGCGGGAAATCACCCAGCAACTGGAGAGCCGCAAGCTCTACGACGACGCGCATCTTTGACCAGGGGGAACTATGGGCTACATGGAGCAGTTGCAATCAAGCGTGAAGTCCTTGGCGGCGGCGGGTGAGACCGGCCGCCGTAGCCTGGATGGGATGATTGCGCCGGTGGATGGCGCAATCAGTGAACTCAGCGGTGCGGCCTCGGAGCTGGAGGGCTTGCCCTTTGTGGGGCCGGCCGTTGGCGAAAAGCTGCAGCGTGTTATGCGTGGCGTAACGGCGGCCCAGGCGAAGGTTGGCCAGGTGGTGTCGGTGTACAGCTCGGCCACCCGGGCAGCGTCTCAGATTGATGAGCGCTTGGGTGCGCTGAAGGAGCAGGCCGGCCGGGCGGCAACGGCAATCAACAACATCGCCGGCAAGGTCAGCCCCTCACTGTCCGGCATTGTCCCGACCGGGGCCTTTGCTGCGGATGCCACACCGGCGCCGGAGGCGGTGAAACCCTTCCCGCACCTGATGATCATGCAGCCGCGTGATCCTAAGCAGCAGCCGTACTTCTTCAATCTGGACACGGCGGCCTTTGATGAGCTGCGGCGTTCGTCTGCCTTTCGCTGGGCCTCCCAGGAGCGGCTGACGCGTCGACCGGCGCAACAGGCTATCGGTATGGGTGACGAGAAACTGACGCTGAAGGGCGCCATCTTTCCGGGCTTCAGGGGCGGTATCAAGCAACTGGATACCCTGCGCAGCCTGGGAGCCAAGTTGCAGCCCCTGACGCTGACCACCGGTTACGGTGACGTGCTGGGCACCTGGTGCATGACCAGCGTTGAAGAAGAACAAAGCGCGCTGCTGGCAGGCGGTATCCCGCGCAAGCAAGGCTTTACCCTGGAGTTTGTACGCTATGGCGACGACATGCAGAACGTCTGACGGGGATCTGTTGGACACCATCTGTCACAACTACTACGGGCACCTGGGCGGTACGGTGGAGGCCGTGCTGGATGCCAATCAAGGTCTGGCTGATGAGGCCCAGCCGTATCGGGCAGGCGTGGTGATTGTGCTGCCAGATATGCCGGCACCGACAGAAGAACTTGTGATGCTTTGGGATTAGCCAGGTCTGGCTGTCCTTTTTTCCGTTACGCGTAACGGCCGTCAACATTCCCCCGCGTTGGCGGGGTAACCGGGTGAACCTATGACCCCTCGCTTTCGCGTCGTTGCAGACGGTAAAGACATTACCGCGCTGATCAATGACCGCCTGTTGCTGCTGAAAACCACTGACAAGCCTGGTATGGAGTCGGACGACTTTGAGTTGCGCATCGATGACCGCGACAGTGCCGTGGCGCTGCCCAAGCGCGGCGCAAGCATTGAGATTTACATGGGCTATGGGGAGACATCCATGGCGCGCCTGGGGCGTTACATGGTGGATGAAGTCGAGATATCCGGGCCGCCTGACACCATCGTCGTGCGCGGCAAGGCCGGAGACATGCGCGGTTCAGGAAAGACGGTGCGTAGCGGCAGTTGGGAGGACGTGCCGCTGTCCAAGATCGTGGCCGACGTCGCTGCTCGCAACGGCTGGACGCCGGTATGCAACGTGTCCACGAATGTGCCCCGGGCTGACCAGCTCAGCGAATCGGACTTTAACTTCATCACGCGCATTGCCAAGCAGCACGACTGCACGGCCAAGGTGGCTGATGGGAAGTTGATCGTCATGACGCGCGACGGCGGCACCAGCGCGAGCGGCAAGGCCTTTGGCGCCGTTACCATAACGCGCGCGGACGTCAGCCGGTGGCAGTTTCGCTTAGGCGATCGCAATACACACAAGGCGGTGGCCACCAAGCACCAGGACAAGAAAACCGGTGAGCTGAAACTCATCAGCCTGGACAACACGGACGCGCCCGACGGGCTGCCGGCGGTGCACACCGACCGCCATATCTACCCCAACAAAACCGCAGCGGAACAGGCCGCCAAGGCCCGGTTGACTGCGTTCAATCGGTCCTCTGCTGGTGTGCGCCTTGAAATGCCTGGGCGTACCGATCTGTTTGCCGAGCGGTCGGTAAACGCCACGGGCTTCAAGGTCGGCATCGATGGCGAGTACTTGGTCGACTCGGTTGAGCAGGTATTCACCCAGGCGGGCTGGTCCACCACCGTGGAGTGCAATGGCGGCAAGAAAGGTAAGGCCAAGGCCAAAAGCAAGAAGACGAAGCAAACCAAGGAGGTCAAGGTTCTAGAGCTTTGACGTCACTCCCAGGAACACCCGTTTAACCACACTAACCGCCGCCGATTGGCGGTTTTTTTTGCCTGGAGAAAACATGTCTATCACCCTGCAACAATTGCTGTTGATCCTCCCGAACGCTGGCCGCCAAGCCGGACTTTTTGTCGCCGTGCTGAACACCGCGATGAGCAAGTACGGCATCGTCACGCCCAAGCGCATCGCGGCTTTCATTGCCCAAATCGGGCACGAGTCCGGCCATTTGACGCGCCTGGTCGAGAGCCTGAACTACAGGGCGGACCGAATCGTTGCCTTGGGTAATGCCGCCAGCCCGGGTTCCCGCTGGCGGTCCCTGGTGCCGCGTGCCGCCGAGCTGGCGGGAAGCTCCGCGCGGATGGGGAATGCCGTCTATGGCGGTCGTATGGGCAACGGCCCGGAGGCATCTGGTGAGGGTTATATCTACCGGGGTCGCGGCCTGATCCAGATCACCGGCAAGGACAACCATCGGGCGTGCGGTGAGGCCTTGGGCGTCGATCTGATCAATCACCCTGAGCTGCTGGAGCAACCCCGATACGCCGCGCTGTCTGCTGCCTGGTACTGGTCCGTATACGGGCTGAACACTCTGGCCGATGCTGGCGACATCCAGAACATCGGAAGCCTCATTAACACCGGGAGCAAGGGCAAGGTGCCGAATGGCGCAGCCGATCGCCTGGCGCTGTATCAAACGGCATTGCGGGTGCTGGCATGACGCCCGTGCAGAAGCTTGCCGGGCTGCCTGCGTTGATCCTGTTGGCCATGGCTACGAGCTTCGGCATTGCCTGGCAGGTGCAGGATTGGCGCCTCGGGAAGGTTCTGGCAGAGCAGGGCGCCCAGTTCGAGACGGACCTGACCGCGATCGGCAATGCCGCTGCAGCTCAGGCCCGTACCGAGCAAGACAAGCGGCTGGCCACCGAGCAGCAACTGGCCATCTCCGACCAACAACACACCAAGGAATTATTCGATGCCCAGCGCAACCAGGCTCTGCTGCGTGACCGCCTTGCTACTGCTGATGTGCGGCTGTCAGTCCTTCTCGACGCCACGGATTCAGGCAGTGGCTGCGACGTGCCTGACACCGCCAGTACCGTCGGCGTGGTTCATGCAGCCCGTAGAGCCCAACTTGACCCAGCGCATGCTCAACGAATTATCGGAATCACCGATACCGGCGATCAAGGATTGATCGCCCTGCGGGCCTGTCAGGCTTACGCAAAAGAAGTCTCTACACCGAAGTAAAAGTCGCGGCCGGGCAGGATGCGTCAACACCCAGCCCGGCGCTCCGTCCTGCTAGAACAATGCCCCAGTGTTGCCGTTTTTTCAGTAAGGATTTCGCAAGTGTTCCTTGAGGATGTCTGGCATACGCTCGACGCACGAACTAAGCTCCCGGCCGGTAATACCCAGGCGTGTGCAGGCCTTGACGTTTGCCCAGGTGTCTTCAACGTTGTCGCTGCTTTTCTGGCGATGGTTGAGCACCCGTGGCAGCAGTGTCACGCAGGTATCAAGGTGAGGGCCGATGACACCCAGGCGGGCGCAGGTTTTAGCTTTGAGGGCGGTGCTGTCGTTACTCGGGGCGCATCCTGTCAGAGCAATGACCGCGAGCATGAGCGCAATGCTGAATGTTTGAAAGGCCCTTAGTGTGCGAGTACGGGTTGCGGTGTTGTTGGTCTGCATTTAAGTAGGTTCCTCTTCGTCGGCTAAAATTCTTGGGGCTGGCGCAACGCTCAATCCTGTGGCGAGATCGATCCGTTTCGTCTGAGGGTAAGTGCTTGCTGGCGCCGTCGCTGTTTGCCTGGAGCTGGCGGACTGCGTCTGGCTGGAACACGAGAACGGAAAGGGGAGAATCCCGATACATAGCCAGAGTGCCCTCAGGGACGGCGCTCGTAGCGTGCGGCGGGGCGTAGGAAGAGGTCGGCTCATGGTGGTTGTGTCGCTCCTTGGCTGACGGGTTGCAGGCGTATTGCTCAATGGCCGACAGGTTCCCATGCAAGGATTGCCCGAGCATTGCGGCGAAAAAAATGTGATGGCGGCGGGCGGCGCAATGTTCGCGCAATGCAAACCGGTTATTAGGTAGCCACGGAGGATGTATCGGGTGCGCTTATTACTTGTGGAAGATGAAATCGAAATGGCCAGCGCATTGCGCGCGGCCTTGTCACGTTACAACCTGGTGCTAGATCACGTGGTCACGCTCCGAGATGCCAAACGTGCTACGGCTGAAAAGGTTCACGATGTGATTCTGCTCGACCGCCAGTTGCCGGATGGGGAGGGCACCGGTTTGCTGGCTTACTTGCGCAGCATCGACTCCAGCGTCCCGGTGATTATCCTGACGGCCCAGGGCGCCGTCGCAGATCGCGTGACAGGTCTGGAACTCGGCGCAGACGATTACCTGGTCAAGCCGTTTGCCGTCGAGGAGTTGGTGGCGCGGGTGCGTGCCTTGCTTCGTCGGCCGTCCATGGTGGCGCCGGGTGCGGCATGCATCGGTTGCCTGGAATTTACGTTCGCGGACATGGACGTGCGGGTCAACGGCGAGTGTCTGGACTTGCCCCGTCGCGAACTGTTGGTGCTCGAGGCGCTGGTGCGCCGGCAAGGCCGGACGGTGTTACGCGGGGTCCTATGCGAAGCGGTCTATAGCTTTGACGACGAGATCCAGTCCAACGCCCTTGATTCCCATGTATCCCGGCTGCGCAAAAAACTCAGCGACGCCGGGGCCGGAGTTGAGATCCATGGGGTCAGAGGCGTCGGCTATTTACTTAGAGCGGCGCCATGAAACTGTACCAACGGTACTCGCTACGCTGGCGGCTGACCTGGCAACTACTGTTGTTCCAGGCGGCGATCCTGCTGTGTTTCATCGTAGCACTGGTGATCTACGTGTTGTCGCTGGATGGCCGCTATGTGATTGTCGACCCGGAAATCACCACCGTCGCCGCACGCGCCATCGTGCGCGATGACCAGGGCGCCCTTAGCGTCAGCACCACACCAGAACTTGCGGAACTGCGGGCGTCAGTTCCGAACCTGTGGTTCATCGCACGGAGTGAACGTGGCGAGTCTATCCAGGAAGGGCCGGTGCCCGAGGTCTATCGCGATTTCGGCGAGCAACTCGAACGCATCCGTTTTGCAGAGATTCGCGATACGGTCAGCCCCGATCTGTATTCGGCGGTAATCCGGGAGGCAAACGGGCCCGCGGGGCGTTTTACGGTCCTCGGTCAAGGGCACCTGCTGCGCATGCCGTGGTTGGTGTTTGTACTGTCCAACATAGTCATTGTTCCGGTGCTGACCCTGCTGGTGCTGGTCACATTGGTGACGCTTCCGCTAATTGTGCGCCGTGGGCTGTCGGGGCTTTCCGCTGCGGCGGATCAAGCTGAACTCATCGACGTAGACCGACGCGGTGTGCGGCTTGGCGAAGTGCATGTGCCAGTGGAAATCCGTCCCTTGGTCGAAGCGTTCAATCGGGCTTTGTTGCGCCTTGATGAAGGCTATGAGCGCCATCAGCGGTTTATCCTGGACGCGGCCCATGAACTGCGCACGCCTATCGCGATCCTTCGGGTGCGGATAGATGCGATGCCCGGCGGACCGTTGAGAAATCGTCTGCTGGCCGACGCCCATCGGGTTTCATCCCTGTCTGAACAACTGCTCGACTTGCAGCGAATTGATCGAACCCTGGTGCTTTGCCCGGTCAACGTGCATGACCTATGTGAGTCGGTGGTTGCCGACCTGGCGCCCATAGCCATCGACAACGGATACCAACTTGCACTGACCGCGGACGAGCCTAACGCTGCAGTATTGGGCGATGACAGTGCCCTTCAGCAGGTACTTGCCAACCTGATCCAGAATGCAATCGAGCACGGGGGAGGGCAGGGAACCATCTGCGTCACCGCACGTGATGGCGGGGTAATCGAGGTCAGCGACGAAGGCCCCGGTATTCCCGAGGCCGAGCGGGAACGCGTCTTTGAACCCTTTTACCGGCTGCACCCCAGAACGAGGGGCGCCGGTCTGGGCTTGAACCTCACGCAGGAAATCATCCGGCGGCATAATGGGATCATTTCGGTGGTTCCAAGTGAAAAGGGGGCGTGCATCCGGATTGTGCTGACGACCGCCCTATAGCTGCTATGACGAGGTACCAGCCAGGTGCGGTGGCAAACGGCGGAGCGTCCATAGCGTGGTGAAGAGTGACGCCCCCCGCGCTATGTATACCGCCATCATTATTACAGCGTACGCATTTGGTATGGGATTTTGCTGGGTGAAAGGAAGTGTTGTGTGGCGTATTTGAAAATGCATGTGGCTAGGTTGTGTTTGCGGAAGCTGTCCCCGCCGGAGACCAGCGCTGAGGATGTAGGATGGGGCAAAAATGGGGCAATCAATACGCCAATCTATGCCATCCAATGCCCATTATGCATTTATGCAACCTGTCTTGAGCAAGCGTCACAGCCAGTAACCACGGGCTTATCCCCCAAAATTCCCCACATACCCTTACACAATCGGGGTGTGGCTGGAGAGGTCGGTCATACGCGGGGTTCAGCTCTTCCTGTCGATTTTTGGCAAGGGTAAATAGGCTAATGGTACATTGATTTTTTATGCATTGTGGGCGGCTATACGATGTTGAATTCTCGCTACGAGCCTTATAAACGATGTGTTTGTCCTATGGCTTACGATGGAAACCAAGACAGATCGGGTTCGGTTGATCAATAAAAAAACCCGACGCTGGGTCGGGTTCTTTATTGCAGTGCCTTAGTAGATGTCAGGCTCGTTTTGCCTCAGCTGCCATCAATACAAGGTTCTGCTGTTTGGTCGCTTCGGTCAGCACTTCGCTGTATACGCGCTTTTTTTGATCAGATTTAGCGTTACGAATAAAGTCGGCAAAGGGGCTTTTTGCACCTTTGGTCAAGCCCAGCTTAATCGAAATCATCATTACGCTCCTGATGGTTGCCCGAGTCTGGCCTCAAGATCGGCCCGCGTGTGTCGCTCAGGAATATGGTAGTCAATTTTTTCGACACCGGCTTTGTACAATCGTCCCGAGTTGTCAATGTGCTTGAGCAGCAAATCCACGTGGATATCGCCGCCGTACTCTAGCTTAAGTGCGTTGACGACGTCACGTGCGGCAAAGTACTGGTCGATGAAATGCTCTTTACGAATCCTTCTTCCTTCTGCTTCTTCGCGAGCTTTGACGAAGTCCCAAGCGAGCCTCGGATCCTGGTAGACGTACAGAATCTGTACGAACCTGCCTTTTCTTAAGGAACGATCCACATTCCGCCTGGCGACATCAATGTTTGAAAATGTTCCGTCAAGGAGGAACGACTGCTGTTGGTCCATCGCAAAATCCAGAATCTTCTCCACCAAAATAGAAACCCCTCTCTGGAATAACCAGGAGTTACCGCCGGTATAGGCAACAAATTCGCTACGAAGCTCATCGGGGTCAATTCGAAGGATCGGGGTGTCGGCAAAAAGATTCACGAGCGCGATTGATGCCTCGGTTTTTCCTGCACCCGGTGAGCCGGCCATGTAGACCGATACAGGCGCCTCTTCCGGAGGATAGATAGCTTTGTCGGTCAGACGCCTGGCAATCATTTTCTTGTTTGAGCGAGCAAAGCGCAGCGCTTCGTCTGAGACTTCTTGCTCTGACTGCGTCATGACTTTTCTGATTGGATCTGCAAAGTGCGTCATCAACAAACCCAGCATTTTTCCGATAGGCGCAGGTTAGCATGCGAGGCAGACCACAAATGGTTAGGTAAAAATCTGCAATCAATGCATTAAATATGCAAATAAGCATTTGCCAAGCATCAAAACTGCCTGCACTATCCGCGTTATGCAAAAACGCAACGTTTCTATCGTCTTAAGAGAGCTGCTGGACCGCGACCGGATCTCCCCCACGGAGCTTCACCGGCGTACCGGCGTGCCTCAATCCACACTGTCCCGGATCCTCAGCGGCAAGATCGTTGATCCGTCGGACAAGCACATCTCGCGCATCGCCGATTACTTCCAGGTCAGCACCGATCAGCTGCGCGGGCGCGCAGGGCTGGTGCCGGTGCGGTCGGACGAGCGTGACCCGATGCATTCGGAACTCAAGGACATAAGCCTGTGGGACGACGAAACACCCGTTAATGATGACGAGGTGTCGATCCCCTTTCTGCGCGAGGTTGAATTGGCTGCTGGATCAGGAAGATTCGTCATTGAGGAAAGCGAGAAGGCCAGCCTGCGATTCGGCAAGCGCAGCCTGCGGCATAACGGTGTGCAGTTCGACCAGGCCAAGTGCGTGACGGTGCGCGGCAACAGTATGTTGCCGGTGCTGCGCGACGGCGCCACCGTAGGTGTCAATGCGGGCAAATGCGGGATTGGTGACATCGTCGATGGCGATCTTTACGCCATCAATCACAACGGCCAGCTACGGGTGAAACAGCTCTATCGCCTGCCTTCCGGGATTCGCCTGCGTAGCTTCAACCGCGATGAACATCCGGACGAGGACTACAGCTTCCAGGAAATCCAGGATGAACAGATCAGCATCCTTGGTCACGTTTTCTGGTGGGGCATGTACGCCCGCTAACCCTTCTGTGTAAGACAAAGCCCGCCAGTGAGCGGGCTTTTTTTCGTCTGCGTAAAACCACCAAACCCTTTGCCTGCGGGGCTATAAATGCACCTGTGCATTTCTTGTGCAAAAATAAATGCATTTGTGCATTGACTGTATATGCATACATGCATATTCTTCATCTCAAGCCAGCCAAGAAGGCCTGGTGGAGGCGGCAAGGATGCTGCCAAGGAAGACAAGGACGTTACGCAGCACCGGCAAGGACGCCATCGAAGCGATGGCAAGGATGCCAGGCAATACCGGCAAGGATGCCGACGCTCTTTAGTTTCAAACCGCTTCAAGAACAGGCAGCGATGAACCGGCCTTAACGGTTCAGAGGGTTGGCAACTGGCCCGGGTGTGCAGCGTAAAGCACCAGAAGCAGTTATCCGGCAGACAGGGATCGTGGTCGGAAAAACATTGAGGAAAGAACCGTACCGCGCCAGTAGCGCCGAAAGTTCGAGGACATCATTACTGAAAAGCCCGGGCAACCGGGCTTTTTGGAATGCCTACCTAGAGAACCCATTCAAATTGAAACAAACACCTACAACCGGCGACCTGCCGGTATCACTCATTCCAGGAGGCGTGACATGACAAACGAGCAGCAAGCGTTGGCGGAAATGCCTATCTGGCTGGTCATCGTATTGGCGGTGATTGGCGGGGTTTCCGGAGAAATGTGGCGCGCCGACAAGGAAGGCGCCCGCGGTTGGTCGCTTATGCGGCGCCTGGCCCTGCGTTCGGGGGCCTGCATGGTGTGCGGGGTATCAGCCCTGATGCTGTGCTACGCCGCCGGCATGTCGATCTGGACGGCCGGCGCCATTGGGTGCCTGACCGCCATGGCCGGCGCCGACGTGGCCATCGGCCTTTATGAACGCTGGGCGGCCAAGCGCATCGGCGTCAACGAAGGCCCTGGCCGGGACCCGCAGTAACCGTTGCAAGGACGCTACTTAAATGACACTTATCGAAAAACCCTCCCAACTGCCCCAGGCCATCAGCGAGGCACTGCGCAGGGCGTTTCCGGAACTTAAGGTCGGCACTCATCAGGACTTTCAGGGCGCCGCGAACGACACCGGCGTGTTGATCACGGTCGAAGGCAATGGGCCGGGCCTTCGCTCCCGCGAGGGGCGCAAGGCCCATGCCCTGGGGATTTCACTCAAGGCCATGGTGGCCCCGGGTGCCTTGCCCTTTGATGCCTGCGACCTGGCCAGCCAACTGATGGACCTGGTGCTGGATAACCGCTGGAACCTGCCGCAGGCGCAGTGCGACCTGCCGACCAGCATTGTCGCTGCGCCTTCAATACGCACCAGCGCGGAGACGGACTACGACACCTGGACCGTCACCTTCACCCAAACCCTCTATATCGGGCCGCCGTTGCTCAACGATCCCACAGGCAAGCCGCTTTTTGCCTGCACCTGGGACGTCTCGAACATCGACGACCCCGACCAATACAAGCCGCTGGCGGAGTAGCCCATGTTCGACGCGCTGTTACGCATGCAGCTGGGGCCGATCGTGGAGCGCCTGGCGGAAATGGAAAGCCAGCTCGAAGACCTGTATCGACGCGCCGAAAGTTTCTGCCGAATCGGCGTGTGCCAGGAGGTCGACGCCGCCAGCAATACCTGCAAGGTCAGCCACGGCGAACTGCTCACCCCGGCGATCCGCTTTTTCAACCCCAGCGCCGGAGCGCAGACGGAAACCCGCATCCCGTCAGTAGGCGAGCAATGTTTGCTGCTCAACTACGGTGCCGGGGAGGGCGGGGCGCAATCGGTGGCCTTGTTCGGCTTGAACAGCGACCGCTTTCCACCGGTCTCCAGCGCTTCGACACTGACCCGGCGCCGCCATCAGGACGGTACCCAGAGCGACTACGACGACGCCAGCCATACCTTCAACTGGGTCAATGGCCCCACCACGTTCACAGGTTCGCGCGAACAGGTCGACATCAAGGTCGGCGCCGCCAGCCTCACGATGAGCGCCCAGGGCATCACGCTGCAAGTCGGCGGCAGCAGCCTGTTGCTGGACGCCGGCGGCGCGCACTTCAGCGGCCCGGTGGTGGACCACCAGGGTCGAGTCATCAGCCCCTGACAAGGACATCCCATGATCGGAATCGATAGAAACACCGGGGCGGCGGTCGATGACTGGCTGCAATTTGTGCAGCGCGCTACCCGAGCGCTGACCACGCCCTTGGGCACTCGCCAGAAGCGCCCGCTGTACGGCTCGATGATCCCGCAGCTGCTCGGGCAAAACCTCGGCGATGACCTGCTGATTCTCGCCCAGAGCCATGCCGCCCAGGCGTTCTACAACCCGCAGAACGGCATCGCCGACTTCGAGCCGCAAGTCATCGTCGCCAACCGCCAGGGCGCCGGCCTGTTGCTGCGCTTCGCCGGCACCTGGAAAAACCGCAAGCAATCCTTCGAGGTGGTGACATGAGCATGCTGATACCCGGCCAGAACCAGCTGGCTGAGCCAGCGATCATTGCCGTCGATGAGTTCGAACCGTTGCTGGCGGAGTTCAAGGCGTTTGTCGTCGATTACGTCGCCACTCGTGCACCAGAAAATGCCGCCAAGCTGAAGGTCAGCCTGGAGAGCGAGAGCGAGTTGCTGACGTTGGCGCTGGAAGCTTTTTGCGTTCGCCTGCAAACCCACGAGCGCAAATACAACGCCCGCATCAAGCAGATGCTGGCGTGGTGGGCTACCGGCAGCAACCTCGATGCGCGCCTGGCGGACATGGGCCTTGAGCGCCAGGTGCTCGACCCTGGTGACCCGGCGGCTTTCCCGCCGGTACCGCCAACATTGGAGAGCGACGATGACGCCCGGTTGCGTTATTACCTCGCGCCTCACGCTCCGGCGGCGGGCTCGCGGATGCAGTATCGGCGGGAGGTTTTCACCCTCGGTGAGCGTCCATCGGTGAAAGTGCAAAGTGCTACGCCGGGTGTGGTGACGGTCACTTATACCTTCGACCCGGACGGCTACGCGGCACGGGTCAAGGATGGTAACGGCCGTCGAACCGCGCCCGGCGAAGTGATGGTCACGGTCCTGTCCCGAGACGGGGATGGTACACCTTCTGCGGATCTACTCGACGGTGTACGCCGGCATTTCGCCCGGCCTGACGTGCGACCGGAAACGGATCTCGTCACGGTGCAGGGGGCGCAGATCCTGCGCTACAAAATCCGCGTGGTGGCCAAGATCAACGCGGGCCCGGATTCCGGGCTCACTCAAGTCGCCGCGCGGAAACTGCTGCAAGACTACGCAGAGTCCTGTCATCGCCTGGAAGGGCGGGTGGACCCGAGCTGGATCGACTACGCCATCCACTCGGCGGGAGCTGCACAACTGCAAATCCTTGAACCGCTGGAGCCGATCGTCACCACCGCGTTCCAGGCTCCGTATTGCACGGGTGTCGAGGTGGAGGTGCGCACGCTATGAGTGAGCCCAAGGGCAGTTTGCTGCCCGCCAACAGTTCGCCGTTGGAGAAGGCGCTGGACCTGGGTTTCGGGCAATTGCTCGATCGGGTGACGCCACCCTTTCCCGCCTTGATGAATCCGCTGCAGACGCCAGTGGAATTCTTACCGTACCTGGCTGCAGATCGTGGTGTTACTGAATGGAGTTCCAGTGCTCCTGAGGCTGAAAAGAGGGGCACGGTGAAGCTCGCTTGGCCGACCGCTCGCCAGTCCGGTACACGTAAAGCGCTGGAAAACGCCGCTACAGGGCTGCAGTTGGTCCCGCAGGTTCGCTCGTGGTACGAGCAAACGCCAATCGGTGCGCCTTACAGTTTTTCGGTGAGAGCGTTCACAAGCCTGGCCTACAGCGAAGAAATGGACGCTCGACTGGACCAGCGATTAGTCGCTGCAAAAAGCGAACGCGACATCCTGTCGGTCTCTGTGGGATTGAGCGCATCTGGTACCCATTCCATCGCTGCCGCGACGGTATGCGGCGAACTTACCATTATCCATCCGATTGTTATCGACGGTCTGAAAGCCGCCGGCAATGCATTCTCTGCCGCGGGGCTTTATAGCGTCGAGACACTCACTATTTATCCACAGAGGTCCTAAATGGCCGACTTTTATACTCTTCTTACCAATGATGGAATTGCCTACGAAACTGCCTGCAAGGCTGCTGGGCTTCCGATCAAGCTTGCACAAATTTCGGTTGGTGATGGAAACGGCGCTGTCTATAACCCGGATGCGACCGCCAAAGCATTGAAGCGTGAGGTATGGCGGGGGCCATTGAATGCCCTTTTCCAAGACGAGAAAAATCCCAGCTGGCTCCTGGCAGAGGTGACGATTCCGTCAGATGTCGGTGGGTGGTATGTGCGCGAGGCGGGTATCTGGACCGATAGCGGCGTGTTGTACGCCATCGTCAAGTATCCGGAGTCGTTCAAACCCGTACTGGCGACATCTGGGTCGGGCAAAGAGTTTTACATCCGCTCGATTTTCGAAACGAGTAATGCGTCTCTGGTGACATTGCTGATTGATGACACTGTCGTCAAGGCAACTCGGGCATGGGTTGTTGATTATCTCGGCGACGAGCTGGCCAAGCTTGATAGCAAGCAGTCGGTTCGTGTGGCGGCTACGGCAAATATCGTCCTGAGTGGCGCGCAGCAAATCGATGGGGTTGCAGTGATTGCTGGCCAACGCGTACTGGTCGCAGGTCAGACGTTGGCGAAGGACAACGGTATTTATATTGTTGCCAATAGTGCCTGGTCGCGCTCGATGGATGCCAGCTCCAGTCAAAGAGTCACTCCTGGACTTAGCGTAATTGTCGAAGAGGGCACTGCCTATGGAGGCTCTTTGTGGCAGTTGGTCAGCAAAGGGGTTATCGCGTTGGGCTCCACCCCGCTGGTATTCGAGATGCTGGCGGGAAGAAGTGGTGTTCAGGCGGGCACCTACAAAGTTCTGACTGTCGACAAATATGGTCGAACCATAGGCGGCACGAACCCTGGAACGTTGGCTGAGATGGGCATCAGGGATGCCTATACGAAAGATGAAGTTGCGTCGATGTTCGGGAAACTGACGGATGAGTCGAAGTTGCCCGTAAAAGGCGGAACTATGACTGGCGCAATCAGCGCAGAGTTTTCTGGCATGGGAGGGGCCTTTGTCGATTGGCAAAAGCGTATCCCCGCCATCCAGATCAATTGTCCGATCAACTCGTATGGTTACTCTATTTGGAAGGGGACGATGTGGGGGGAACGTCATCTGGCGTCCATGGATGTCTACTCTGGTGGAACGTCGACCTCGCTCCCGGTAGTAGCACTTCATATGGGAGCTGTGCCGAGCGCTTTCCTATTTGAAGGCCAAGGTAACTTGACCATCAAGGGCGCCTACATCGGCGAGGGTGGCCAACTCATTAACCTTAACGCGAGCGCCCTGACGAAGGGGGCGGTACCCGCTGCACGACTGCAAGGTTCCTACAATATTGATGTGTCCGGAAACTCCGGAACAACCTCCCGGCTGGCAACACCACGCCAAATCAATGGTGTGCCATTCGATGGCACGGCCAACATCGCGATTTCCGACAACTCCAAGTTACCCACCACGGGTGGCTTGATGTCAGGCACCGCCAGCTTTGAACTACCTGACATGGGCGGCGGATTTGTAGCATGGCGAGGCCGCTCGCCAGCTGTGCAGATCAATGCGCCGGCAAACTACTTGGCATACATGGTGTGGCGGGCAACGTGCTGGAATGAGCGACACCTCGCGGCAATGGAGGCCTATTCCGGCGGAACCAGCACCTCGCCGGCACAGGTCGTCACTCATGTGGGCGGAACGAATAACGCCATGACCCTTACCGAAGGGGGGCATTTGTCGATCTCAGGCATCTACAGCGGCAACGCCGCCGGCCTGACAAACCTGCCGCCGGCCACAGCCGACGTGCCGGGAGCCGTGCTTAAAAATACGGCCTCACTTGGGCCCAATGGTTGGTGGAAGTGTGCCCAGACGGGAATGATCAAGCAGTGGGGAATTACCTTGGGCGCTTCGGATACCGTCACCCATCGCAGTTTTCCTATCGCGTTCCCCAATCGGTGTGCATCGCTTGTTGCAAGCCGGACGAGTCTCTTTTATTCCGATGCCGCAACGGGCACTAATACCTTGATCGTCAGCAATACGCAGTTTTCGGTTATTTCCGGCCCGTTCAACTCACCTGATGATATTTACTGGGAGGCCACAGGCTACTGACTATGACGATTTTCTTTCATGCCCAAACATTAGGTTTTTACGATACCCGAGCCCATGGCGAGCGGACACTTCGGATCCCCGATCCGACGTGGGAAAGGCCTATGGTCAACATTCCGGATCCCGCTTGGGAAGTTGACCCCAGCGCCCCTGAAGCGCAACGGCCTACCGTTGGCATTGCAGATGTCACGGCAGAACCACCCTTGATTGAAGTGGCAAATCCGGACTGCTGCCTGCCGCTCGCAGGAGAGCTGCGGGAAGTCAGTCTTGAAGATTACCAAGCACTTTTCGCAGCTCAAGCCTCTGGCAAAGTGATCGGGGCCGATGGTAATCGCCCCATTATTTTGGAACCGCCCGAATTGACGTGGGAACAGCGCAAGCTTGAGTGTGTTGCGGTAGTTCAGGCGTTTCTGGATCAGACGGCCAGGTCCGCAGGATATGACGATATCAAGAATGCGATTAGCTATGCCGATGAGCCGGCAGTACCGCGCTTTCAGGCTCAGGGCCAGGCCTTCCGTTCCTGGCGGTCGCTGTGCTGGGCTTACTGCTATGAGCAGTTTGATGCCGTCGAGCAGGAGACGCGCGAGGTGTTCAGTCCGCAAGATCTCGTTTCTGAATTACCACAACTAGCACTTCCTTAAAAAGAGCGTTAGCAGATCGCCTAACGGTCCCATGTTCCATTCTCGTGACAGTCACACAAAACCGCCTTCGCGGTTTTTTTTCGCCCGGAGATCCACCTATGGCCAATCGCCAAACCTACACCGTCCTCATTCCATTCCCCACCGGCAACGGCCACTGGTCTACCGCCGGCGAGGAACTGGAACTGCTGGACGTCGAAGCATCCGCCCTGCGCACCGCTGGCCGCCTGGAACTGACCAGCGTCCTCAACTCCACCCCGAAGAAGGCTGACTGATCATGGCTGAGGTTTTGAACTTCGAACATAACGGCATCACCGTGAATGCCACTGAATCCCCCGAGGCCATGGGTGGCCTGGGCGATAACGTCATCGGCCTGGTGGGCACTGCCCCCAACGCCCATGCGTCGATTCCGAAAAACGCCCCGTTCCGCATCAACAGCTTCACCACCCAGGCGCTGCTGGACCCTACCGGCGCTGAAACCGGCACGCTGTTCCACGCCGTTTACCAGATCCTCAAAGTGGTCAAGGTGCCGGTCTACGTTGTGATCGTCGACGAGGGCACCACCCCGGCCGACACCATCAATAACGTAATCGGCGGTGAAGAGCCGGTCACCGGCCGCAAACTGGGCCTCGCCGCCCTGGCCAGCGTCCCCGAAGACCTGACCATCATCGGCGCCCCGGGCTTCACCGGCACCAAGGCCGTGGCCGGCGAATTCGCCTCCTTCGGCAAGCGCATCAAGGCCCGTGTGGTGCTGGACGGCAAGGACGCAACCGTCGCCGACCAGGTGACCTACAGCGGCGAACTGGGCGGTGCCGATCTCGGTTTCGACCGTTGCCTGCTGGTGCACAACATGCCGTCGGTGTACTCCAAGGCCGCGAAGAAAAACGTGTTCCTGGCGCCGTCGTCCCTGGCCATCGCCGCGCTGGCCAAGGTCAAGCAATGGGAAAGCCCGGGCAATCAGGTGACCTTCGCCGAAGACGTGTCCCGCGTGGTTGAGTACAACATCCTCGACACCTCCACCGAAGGCGACCTGCTCAACCGCTACGGTGTGAGCTACTACGCCCGCACCATCCTCGGCGGCTTCTCGCTGCTGGGTAACCGCTCCATCACCGGCAAGTTCATCAGCTACGTGGGCCTGGAAGATGCGATCAGCCGCAAGCTGGTCAAGGCCGGCCAGAAAGCCATGGCCAAGAACCTGACCAAGTCGTTCATGGACCAGGAGGTCAAGCGCATCAACGACTGGCTGCAAACCCTGGTGGCCGACGAGACCATTCCCGGCGGCAGCGTGTACCTGCACCCGGAATTGAACAGTGTCGAGAAATACAAGAACGGCACCTGGTTCATCGTCATCGACTACGGCCGCTACGCGCCGAACGAACACATGATTTATCAACTCAACGCCCGCGATGAAATCATCGAGCAGTTCCTGGAGGACGTTCTCTAATGTTTACCAACCGAATCAGACAGGCCATGGCGGCCACCCTTCAAGGCCTGCCGTTGTCGGCGACGGTCACCTCGTTCGCACCGCCGAAGATCGACTTCGACATGGAGCAGATGACCGGCGGACGTTTCATCGCCGAAGAAATGGCCAAGAGCGCCAAAGTGCTCAACGCCACATTGGAGCTGCAAGGCGCGGGTCCGGAAATCATGCTTGCCTTGGGGGTGCGCCTGGGCGATGACATTTTGCTGAACGTGCGTGAAGCCGGCCAGGACCAGGACGGCAAGACTTACTTCACCTACCACACCATCGGCGGCAAGCTGAAAACCCTGACCGAGACAACCCTGAAGATGGGCGATAAACCCGCCATCACCCTGGAGTTCTCCTGCCGCACCTACAACCGCCTGGAAAACGGCATCCCGGTGATCGACATCGACGTGCGTACCCAGAAGTTTGTGCTCAACGGCGTCGACATCCTCGGCGATGCCCGCCGCGCGGTACTGATGCCTTAAGCCCCCGGGAGCGGGTTTTCCCGCTCCCATACTTCACCAAGGAATTGATTCATGGCCTGGATGCCTCCGCTGCACATCCTGCTGTCGCCGATCACCGCTGATACCGGCGCGCTGATCGAGCAGATTCAACTCAAGCCGTTGTTCTACGCCGCGCAAAAAGACGCGCTGGCCCGGGCCGGTGATGACGAGGACGATCAGTTCTTCGAACTGGCCAAACTCGCCACCGGCCTGTCGGAAAAAGAACTCGACCAACTCAAGCGTCCGGACTATGTGAGCATCGCCCAGTACGTGCACGACATGTCGACCCGGCCTGCCTCGTACTTCCTCGACGCCGACGAGCAGCCCCGCGAATCGGCGACCAGTGAGCACGTCTCGCTGCTGTTGCCGCTTGACACCGGCGGCCGCCGTCTCACCAGCCTGACCCTGGAAATGCCCGCCTTGCGCGCCACCAAGGCGATGAAAAAACTCGCCACCAACAAAGAGCGCGCCGAGTTCATCACTGCCCACTGCACCGGCCTGATGATCCCGGATCTCGCCGACCTCAGCGTGCCCGACTGGACCGAACTGCAGGGGCGCATCGACGATTTTTTAAACAAACCGGCGGACTTCTTTCGGAGCGCGACATCGAAGTAATTCTCGACATCGTGCCGCTCATTTACTCGGTAAATGAAGCGGAAATCCTGGACTGGGACGCCGGAAAAGCATTGCGCCGCTACGACATCGCGATCACTCGCCTTGGCGTCAAACAGGAGTAGAGCGGATGGCAGACAGTAAATTTGGATTGAGGTCGCTCATCGCCAGGGACGGCGAGGCGATTTACGGCTCGCTTGAAACGGCCGGGGCAGGCGCCAGCATCCAGCCGATTGCGCCGATGCTTGCCGGCCCGTCCTTGCTTGATGCCGTACCCAAGGACGTACCGGGCCAGGAACTGGCGAATGTCGGTGCGCAACTGACGCAACTGGTCACGGGGCAGACCCGGCTCATCGACACGCTGGAGAGGTTCAACGGCTCATTGCTCGATGTGATGGGTGCCCTGAAAACCGGCAAGGGCAATAGCACGGGCGGCGCCTCATCCGATACCGTCAAACCCTCGCAGGCGCTGGACACGGCGATGACCGACCTGCATGAAGTGGTGGGGTTTGCCGGGTATGAGCGCACACAACTGCGCGAAGCCAACCTGGCCTTGGCGTCCGACCCGATGGTTGCCGCGAGTGGCGCAGATGCTGTCGACCTGGCAAGGGTGGAGCAGGTGGGGGCCCGGTCCGGCGTAGGCAAGGACCTTGAAACTCGCCAGGCTGATTTGCTGCAGTTCGCCCGCGATAGCGCGCTCATCGCCGCGGCCTTTCAGACCGATATCAAGACGGCCGGCGAGATGATGGGCGGCTGGCGTGGGTCGATGAAGCTGGATCGCCCGCAGGCGCTGGATCTGGCTGACGCCACCAACGTGCTGGGTTCCCACGCTTCGCTCAAGGCCGATGCGGTGGATATTGGTTCGATTGTGCGCCAGAGCACTGCGGCGAGAACGTCGGGCATGAGCCCCGAGCAGGTAGCGGCGTTTTCGGCGGCGTTGCTGACGGTTGGTAACAACCGGGCGTCTGCCGGGCTTGCGGTGGAAAAAGTCGGCGCCGCGCTGGCCAAGGGTGACGGTGCGTCCGAGGGGCAGCGTGCTGCCTGGGCAGAGCTCAAGCTTGACCCGAAGGTGCTTGCGGCAGGCATGAAGCAGGATGCACCGCAAACAGTGCTGACGGTCCTCGAGGCGCTCAAGGCGCAGCCCCAGGAAAGGCAGGCGGCACTGGCCACGCAGTTGTTCGACGGTAACCGCTCGATTCTGAGCCTGGTGCCGGTGATCGACACGCTGAAGCAGGCCTTTACGGCGGTGGCCGACAAGTCGACTTACGCGACTTCGGTCCTGGGAGACCAGGGCTCGGTCATGCGTTCGGCCACCGGACGGGCAGACTCCACACAAGCTCATGAACAAGCCTTCCAGGCCAGCACCACCCGCCTGGAGACAGCTTCCGATACGGCGATTGCCCCCCTGAAAAACGGCGCACTGACGGTGCTGACCTCAGTGGTCAATGGCTTGGGCTGGCTGGCTGAATCGCTGCCCAAAGCCACGGCCGCCCTCACATTGGCCGCGGTGGTGATGGTGCCGCTGGCGAAGAAGCTCGGCGGCACTGTCGTGGACAAAGTCTTCGACAAGGTCGCCGGGAAAGTCCTGGGCGAGGGTGACGCGCCCCGCGATGCCAGTGGCAACAAGTCCGACCCGTCCGGCAGCAAAGGGAAGTCACAAGGCAACGACACACGCCAGGGCGAGCGCACGCCAGGCAAAAAATCAGGCCCTGATGCGCCCACGAAAACCAACAGGGCCAGCCGAATCGCGAAGCGCGGTTCGTTGGCGTTGGTGGTGGCAGACGCGGGTGTCAATCTCATCAAGGGCGCGAGCAATGGCACCCTGAAAGAGTCCGTTGGCGCCAGTGTGGGGTCGATAGGCGGTGGCGTCGCGGGTGGTGTGGCCGGCGAGGTTGCAGGGCTGGCCATTGGGCGAGCCGTTGGCACGCTCGCCGGGGCGGCGCTGGGTTCGATTATTCCGGGCGCCGGCACAGTGTTGGGCGGTGTGATCGGCGGCTTTGCCGGCGGTGCAATCGGTAAGGTGGTGGGCGGCGTAGTCGGCACCTTCGTCGGCAGCGACGTCGGTGCGAGCCTGGGCGAGAAAGTCATGAGCAGCGACGACCGTCTCCCGCCACCCGAACAGGTCAGCCAAAGCCTTCCCAACGCTCAAACAGACAACCGGCAAATCAACTTCGCCCCGCAGATCAACATTACCGCACCCGAGCAGACCAGTTACCAGGCGCTGGCGGCGCTCGTCGTGCAACAGATCGAGGCGCAGTTTACGCCGCTGTCGATGGACAACCTGCTGGCGACGCGACGCGACGCGGCACTCACCGATGGAGCGGTTTAATGCGACAACAAATGGTGTTGGGCAGCTTTATTTTCGGGCTGTCGCGCGGGTTTGCCTACGCGACCCTCGACCGTAACAGTAGCGGTGGCTGGGTCGCGCTGGACATCATTGCCGGCAAACCCAAGTCCAGCCAGACCGGCCAGGCCCTCGAAACATTGACCTTTGCCGGCAAGGCGGCGCGTGGCATTGGCATGGCCAGGCTCGACGAACTGCGCGACTTGCAGGCCTTGCGTACACCGCTGCCGTTGGTGGACGGGATTGGCCGTAACTGGGGGCTGTGGACGATCAAATCGGTGGACGAGAAACAAGCCAACGTGATCGACGACGGCACCGCCATGCTGATCAATTGGACGTTGATACTGGAGGAATTCGTCAATGCGTAGAGTCCGAAGTATTGCCGGTGACTCCGTCAACCTGCTGCTCTACCGCGAACTGGGTCGCAGCGACGACGCTGCCGAGGAAGCACTGTGGCATCTCAACCCGGACCTCGCGGAACACGGGGCGGTATTGCCGGCCGGCATCGGTGTAATCGTACCGGAGCTGGACGCGCGGCCCGCCGCAAAAAAACCGGTTTCGGTTTGGGATTAAGGAGGAACCATGGCACTTGGATTCACACCGGCGGTGGAAATTTACGGGACCAATGCCGCGCTGCTCAACGAGCGATTACTGGAGTGGGAACACACCGATGCCGCAGGCTTCGTCTCCGACCAGCTCAAGCTGACCCTCGACATCGAAGGGCTTGAGGGATTGCCCAGCCTGGGTGGGAGGATCGGCCTGCGGGTCGGTTACCTGGAGACCGGCCTGGAGGACAAGGGGCTCTTCAAGATTACCCAGCGCACCCCGTACCTGTTCCCCCTGCGCCTGGTGTTGGTGGCCACGGCGGCGCCGTTCGACCAGGACGAATTCAAACAGCGCCGCACAGCCAGCCATGGGCCGACCACCCTGGGCGCACTGTTCCGCCAACTGACCATACGTTATGGATTCTCACCCAGGGTCGCGCCGGATCTGGACGCTGAAAAGATCGCTCACATCGACCAGACCAACGAAAGCGACATGAGCTTCCTGACCCGGCTTGCCAAGCGTTTTGATGCGGTGGCCAAGCCTGTCGACGAGCTGTATGTGCTGGGCCGTAAAGGCCAGATCGCCTCGCTGTCGGGCAAGCCGCTGCAAGAAGTGCGGCTGTCGGTCACCCGTGATAACCGTCCGGGCGACCGCGCGTTTATCAGCGCCAGTTTTACCGAGACCAGCCGGGCCAAGTTCAAAGGGGCCAAGGCGTCCTGGTGGGATGCCGCTACCTGCAAGAAACGTGAGGTGGAGGTGGGCGGTGCGCCGTTCAAGGTCCTTGCCCAGCGCTACCAGAGCGAAGACGAAGCCAGGACGGCGGCCGAAGGCGAGATGCGCCGGGTTAGCCGTGAAGGCCTGCAGATCAATGTGATATGCCCCGGCAACCCGGCGTTCCAGGCCGAAGGGCTGCTGGTGCTGGATGAAACCTGGCCCGGCTTCATGCAGGGGCGCTGGTCCATCGACACGCTGACGGCCGTCGGCAAACGCAAGGAAAGCTACCGATGCACGATCAAGGCGAACGGATTGTCGTCACCGCAATGACGTGCTCGATCGGTTCCTTCTACCCACCCGCTTCGGCGGGTTTTTTATTGCCTGGTGAGATGCCATGAAGATAACCCCTCTGGTCAGTCATCTTCGGGATCACTGCCCATCGTTCAACCAACACATCGGCGCCGGCCTCGACCTCGACGCGCTGCAAAACCTTCCAGTGCTCGACTCACCCCAGGCGGTCGTGACGCCGATCAGTGACAAGGCCAGCCCTAACGCTGCGCAAAACAGCAGTCGCCAACCCCTGCGCGAACATTTTGGCGTGGTACTGGTGCTGGATTTGCCGGAGGGCCAGCAAGCCCAGGCGATGGACCAGCTGCATGCCTTGCGCGCCGAGGTCTGGCGGGCGCTGGTGGGCTACAGGCCCGAGGGGTTCTACGAGCCCATCCAGTACGACGCTGGCGAATGGCTGTTGCTCAGCAAGGTTCGCGGGTTGTACCGGCTGCGGTTTTTTCTCGAGAGCCAGTTGGGACGCAACCTCAGCACGCAGCCGGCGGAAACCTGGCTCGAGCTTGAACTGGACGCTTTGCCGTCCTTCAACGGGGTGACGGTGCGGGTCGATGCCATCGACCCAGCCGACCCCAACCTGCAACGCCCAGGCCCCGACGGGCGCCTGGAAATGACGTTTTCTGCCGAGGTAAAACCATGAGCAAACGCATCACCGTACTGCCGGTTTCCGGCCGTGCCGTACCTGACCCGGAGGCGGGCGATCTGTTGCCCGCCGAAGGCCGCGAAGTCCCGGACAACGCCTGGTGGCGTCGACGTCTGGCCGATGGCGACATCACAACCAAAGCCGTCAAGGCGGCAAAAACACAGGGAGCCAAGTAATGGCGATCGGATTCAGTCATATTCCGGCGGACATTCGTGTGCCGCTGTTCTACGCCGAGATGGACAATTCGGCGGCCAATAGTGCGTCGTCGGCCCTGCGCCGGCTGATCGTGGCCCAGGTCAACGACAACGTCACCAGCCCGGAAATCGGCAGCCTGGTGCTGGTATCGAGCGCGGCCATGGCCAAGCGTATCGGTGGCCAGGGTTCGATGCTGGCGTCGATGTACGAGACGTTCCGCAAGAGTGACCCGGTGGGCGAGATCTGGTGCCTGCCGCTGCACAGCACCGAAGGCAGCGCGGCCAAGGCCGAGCTCAAGCTGACCGGCGCCGCGACCCAAGGTGGCATTCTCAGCCTGTACGTCGGCGGCACCCGGGTTCAAGCGACCGTGATCAATGGTGCGACGGCTGCCGTGGCTGCCACCGCCCTGGCGCTGAAAATCAACGCCAGTGCCGACCTGTCGGTCAGTGCGGTAGCCGCCGATGGCACCGTCACCCTGACCGCCAAGTGGACCGGTGAGAGTGGCAACGACATCAGCCTGCAGCTCAACCGCCTGGGCCAGAGCAACGGCGAACAAACCCCCGACGGCCTGACCGCCGTGCTCGGCAAAATGGCGGCGGGCGCCGGTGTGCCGGACCAGCTCGCGGCATTGGCTGCGCTGGGCGACGAGCCGTTCGAGTTCATCTGCATGCCCTGGGCCGACACCACCAGCCTCAACGCCTGGCAAGCGGTGATGGATGACAACAGCGGTCGTTGGTCGTGGGCCAAGCAACTGTTCGGCCACGTTTACACCGCCAAGCGCGGCACTATCGGCACCCTGGTGGCGGCCGGGCAAGGGCGAAATGACCAGCACGTTACCATCCAGGCCATGGAGCCGGGCGTGCCGCAACCGTTCTGGGTCCAGGCGGCAGCATTGGCTGCACGCACGGCGGTGTTCATCTCTGCCGATGCCAGTCGTCCGACCCAAAGCGGCAGCTTGCCGGGCCTCGATCCGGCCGACGCGAGCGAGCGCTTCACTCTGACCGAGCGCCAATCGCTGCTCAACTACGGCATCGCCACCGCTTACTACGAAGGCGGTTACGTGCGCATTCAGCGGGCCATCACCACTTACCAGAAGAACGCGTTCGGCCAGGCGGACAATTCCTATCTGGACAGCGAAACCCTGCACCAGTCGGCCTTTATCGTGCGCCGCCTGCAGAGCGTGATCACCAGCAAGTACGGGCGCCACAAACTCGCTGCTGACGGCACGCGCTTTGGCGCCGGCCAGCCGATCGTCACCCCGAGCACCATCCGCGGTGAGCTGATTGCCCAGTACGCCAAGCTCGAACTGGAAGGCCATGTGGAGAACGCAGAGCTGTTCGCCGAGCACCTGATCGTCGAGCGCGACAGCCAGGACCCGAGCCGGGTCAACGTGCTGTTCCCGCCGGATTACGTCAACGGGCTGCGGGTGTTCGCGCTGCTCAACCAGTTCCGTTTGCAGTACGACGCGGCGGTGTAGGCCCCGCGCTTTTCGCAACTGATTCCAGCCCGCCGAGTGCGGGCTTATTTTTGGGAGAAACATCATGGGTCAACTGATTGCGGGCACCTGCTACGTCAAAGTGGACGGCGCTCAACTGACCATCAACGGCGGCTGCGAAGCACCGTTGATGGCCGTCAAGCGGGAAACCGTGGTGCCGGGTTTCTATAAGGAAACCGACATCACCCCGTCTTTCAAAGTTACCGCGCTGCACACGCCGGACTTTCCATTGAAGCAACTGATCGCCGGCACCGACATGACCGTCACCTGCGAATTCAACAACGGCAAGGTCTACGTGCTGGCCGGTGCCTACCTGGTGGAAGAGCCGGTGGCCAAGGGCGACGATGCCGTGATCGAGCTGAAATTCGAAGGCATCAAGGGGACCTGGCAATGACCGATACGGTGAAGCTGCAAGCGGCCATCGAGGCCCACGGCGAGTCATTGACCGAACTCACCCTGCGCCGCCCGACGGTGCAGGAGGTGCGGGCAATCAAGGCGCTGCCGTACAAGATCGACAAGGGCGAAGACGTGAGTCTGGACCTTGACGTCGCCGCCAAGTACATCGCCGTGTGCGCGGGTATCCCGCCGTCGTCGGTCAACCAGCTCGACCTGATGGACTTCAACGCGCTGAGCTGGGCCGTCGCCGGTTTTTTCATGAGTGCGGCGCAGGCTCCGTCGCCGAGCTGATTGCGGTGGCCTATGACCTGGCCTGGTTCTGGAAGGTTGATCCCGAACAGATGCTGGCCAGGCCTTTGGATACGCTCCGGGAATCCCTGGAGCATGCGCAACGGATCAATGCGATGCAGCAGGTGCAGTGATGGCAGAAGCTCAGAAAGTAGAAAGTACCGCCGTGCGCCTGACCGGCATCGACCAGCTGTCGCCCAAGCTTGCTGCGCTGCAGGCCATGGTCGGGCGCTTCAGGCAGAACCTGGAACAGACCGGTCTCGGCAAGCTGGATATCGCCGGTTTGGTAAAGGGCGGTGGGCTGGCGGCACCGTTTATCAGCGGTATCAAATCGGCGCTGGCGTTCAAGGCTGAGGTCGGCGAGGTCAATGCCGCCGTGGGGCAGGGCGTTACCGAAACGGCGGCGCAAGGGCTGAAGGATTTCAACGCGTCGCTGGACAAGGTGTCGGTGGCGTTTGGTACTGCGCTGTTGCCGGCCGTCACGGCGGTGGTGGTCGGGTTGGAGCCGTTGCTGACGACGGTGGCCCAGGTGCTCACCGAAAATCCGCAACTGGTGCAGGGCCTGGCTGCCGGCGCAGTAGCGTTTACCGCGATGCAGGCGGCCGTCACCGGCGTGTCTCAGGCACTGGGCTTGATGCAGCTGGTGCTCAGCGCCAATCCGATAGTTTTGGTGGCTGTAGGCATTGCCGTGGCGGCAGGCTTGATCGTTGCCAACTGGAAGCCGATTTCGGCATTTTTTGTCGGGCTCGGCGAACGGGTGATGGCGGCGATTGGAACCTTGGGCGAGTTTTTCCAGACGGTCTTTGCGTTTCGTCCGCTGGAACAGGTGATGCGCTTGTGGGGGCCGATCACAGGCTTTTTTGCCGGGTTGTGGACGTCGCTGAAGGTGATGGCGCAGCCCTTGGTCGGCTTTTTCACCACACTGTTTTCCTGGTCGCCAATGGGTTTGATCGTCAACAACTGGACGCCGTTGAGCGGCTTTTTTGCGGCCCTCTGGGACTTGCTCAAGGCGCTGAGTGTGCCGGTGGTCGAGTTCATGAAAAGCCTGTTCAGTTGGTCACCCCAAGGGCAAATCATTGCCAACTGGGGCGTGATCAGTGAGATGTTTGCGGCGATCTGGAGTGACTTCAAACTCACCGCGCTGGCGGCTTTTACCATCGTCAGTAGTTACTTCGATTGGTCGCCCCTGGACAAGGTTTCTGCCGTCTGGGGTAGCGTCAGCGGTGCATTCGCCTCGATCTGGGGCGATATCAAGTTGCAGGCCCAGGACGCCTTTGTAGTGTTGAGTGGCCTGTTCGACGACTGGCATCCGATGGAGCAACTTGAAGCCATGTGGGCACCGGTGCTGAGTTGGTTCACCGCGCTGTCGGAGAAGCTTGCGGTGATCACCGCACCGATTCGCAAGCTGTTCAACGGTGGGCTGGGTGAAGTGATCAACCAGGCGACCGGCAGTGTGCTGGAGTTGACCACCGAGCAACAGGAACGTAATGCCGAAAGCGCGCGCGATCCGTCCTGGTTCCGCAAGGGGCCTGGCTTGGTGTCACCGCTGGCGTCCAGCTCCAGTTCGCTGCTGCAACAAACCGCTGCCAACAACCGCACGCAGCTCAACGGCGATTTGCGGGTGAGCTTCGACAATGCACCGGCGGGCCTGCGGGTCGACCAGCCCAGAACCAACCAGCCCGGCCTGAGCGTCACCCCACGTGTCGGCTACCGTTCCCTGTCCCTTGGAGGCTCCAATGAGCTGGCGTGATCGTTTGTTGCCGGCGTCGTTTCGTGGCGTCGGGTTTTGGGTTGACCAGGCGAAAGTCCCGGTCGGCAAGAAGGGCCAGTTGCACGAATACCCTCAGCGCGACCTGCCTTTTTTTGAAGGGCTGGGCCAACAGTCCAGGGTGCATGAGCTGACTGCATTTGTAGTGGGCGAGGATTGCCTGGAGCAACGCGACAAGTTGCTCAAGGCCCTGGAGGAGGGCGCCGGCGAGCTGGTGCACCCGTGGCTTGGACGGTTGCAGGTCAAGGTCGGCGAATGCGAGATGACCCAAACCCGCCAGGACGGCGGGCTGGTGACCTTTGCCCTGAAGTTCTATCCCGACGAACCTTTGAAGTTTCCCACTACGGCGGTCAATACCCGCCAGCTGTTGCTGGTGTCGGCCGACAGTTTGCTGGGTTCGGCGGTGCTGCGCTTTGAGCAGGCCGTCGCACTGGTGAAGCAGGCGCGGGTGGGCATCCAGGCGTTGCGCAATGGCCTGGCAGAGGTTTACCAGGTAATTGAGCAGCAGTTTGCCCCACTGATTCAGTTGTATGGCGACCTGAATGCCTTGGTCAAAGCCATCAAGGAAGTGCCCAAGGAATTGAGCACCGAGTTCAAGGGCTTGCTCGGCGATGTGAAGGAGTTGAAGGCATTTGCCCGCAGCGGCTATCGCGGCATGCTGGCCAACCTCTCGCAGCAGGTGGAAGCGGCTCGGAATATCGACGTGCCGAAGCTGACCACCGGCAAGGACAGCGTGGCGGCGGTGCAAGCCACTGCCAACCTGGTACAGGATGCGTTGTGGGTGAAGATCGCCCATTGGCTGGCGGACGTACCGGTGGCGACCAAAGCGGTGACCCTCAGTACCACGCCATCCGTGGCGCAACAGGCGGCACAGCCGGTGCAGCGCCGCGAAGTGCCGGTGGCCGACGATGTGCTGGTGCTGCGTGACCTTCTGAACGAAGCCATGTGGCAAGCCGCATTGAAGGCCGACGCCGGGCACTATGTTGCGCTGAACGACCTGCGCCAACAGATGTTCGCGCATCTGACGGCGGTGGCTTCGTCCGGTGTCCGGCTGGTCAATCTGACGCCGATGCGCAGCATGCCCGCCTTGCTGTTGGCCTATCAGCGGTTCGGTGACGCGACGCGAGTGGGCGAGGTGGTGCAGCGCAATCGGGTGGCCCACCCGGGCTTCCTGCCACCGGCGGACCTGCAAGTGGTCAGGGAGTAACCCATGAACAAGTTGGACAATGCCGTCACCCTGACCGTGGACGGCCTGGATTATGGCGGCTGGAAAAGCGTGGAAATCAGCGCCGACCTGGAGCGTCAATTTCGCACCTTCACCCTCAACATCACCTGGCAATGGCCCGGGCAAACCCTGGCGGCGCCGATCAAGCCCGGCGCCCGTTGCCAGGTACGCATCGGTTGCGACCTGGTGCTCACCGGCTTTGTCTTCAAGGCGCCCATCAGTTACGACGGCCGACAGATCAGCCTGAGTATTCAGGGCGGCTCAGTGACCCAGGACCTGGTGGACTGCGCAGCGATAAACCAGCCCGGCCAGTGGCGCGGGCAAAGTGTGCTGAGCATCGTCCGGGCGCTGACGGCCGCCTATGGCGTGGAGGTGCACAGCGAGATTGCCGAAACCGCGCGCCTGCATACCCACAGCATCGTGCCCGGGGAGACGGTATTTCAATCCATCGACCGCTTGCTGACGTTGTATCGGGTGTTCTCCACCGACGATGCGGATGGGCGCCTGGTATTGGCATCGCCCGGTAGTGCAGGGCGTGCGAATGACAGCCTGGAACTGGGCCAGAACATCCTTTCGGCTAACGCACCGATGGACTTCAGCTCGGTATTTTCCGAGTACCGCGTCATCGGCCAGCACAAGGGCGATGATCAGAAAAGTGCAGCGGCGGTCAGTGAGGTTTCAGGGATTTCCCGGGATGAAAAAGCCACGCGAAAACGCGTCACGGTGATCAGCGAACCGACGCAGTTGACCCCCGAGCTGGCCCAGCAACGCGCCGACTGGGAACGCGCCACCCGTACCGGAAAAGCCCTGACCACCACCTACACCGTGCAAGGCTGGCGGCAGTCCAACGGCGATTTGTGGCGCCACAACCTGTTGGTGCGGGTGATCGATCCGGTGCTGGGCTTTGACCAGGACATGCTGATCTCCAAGGTCACCTGGTCGCTCTCCGACCAAGGTTCGATCACCACGCTACAGGTGGCGCCGCCGTCCACCTTTGATGCCAATCCGTTGCCATCCGCTTAACCACCAAGGAATTTCCATGAGCTTACTGACTCGCCTGCTGGCGCGCGGCACTGTCGTGCTCGCCCACTCGGCCACCAAGCTGCAATCGCTGCAAATGCGCCTGACGGCAGGCGAAGTGAACGACGACATGGAGCACTTCGAACCCTACGGTTTTACCAGCAACCCTCTGGCGGGTGCTGAAGGCATCGCCACCTTCCTGGGCGGTGACCGCTCCCATGCCATCGTGCTGGTGGTGGCAGACCGTCGCTATCGCTTGCAGTCCCTGGCGCCGGGTGAAGTGGCGATCTATACCGACGAAGGCGACAAAGTTCATTTCAAGCGCGGGCGGGTAATCGACATTGAAACCGGCACCTTGAATATCCGCGCCAGCCAGGCGGTGAACATTGATACGCCGACCCTGACGCAGAGCGGCAAGATCATCTCCCAGGGCGATCAGATTGCCGGCGGCATCAGCCAGATCCAGCACGTGCATGTGGGCGTCCAGCCCGGCAGCGGTCAGACCGGTGCGCCGGCGGGAGGCCAGTGATGTTTGTCTCCGACAACCTGAAAAAGGCCCTGACCCGCTCGGTGCTGATCAGCCTGTTCACCTGGCGCCGTGCCGCACCCGACGATGCGGTTGACGATGACGAGCGCTTCGGCTGGTGGGGCGACAGTTTTCCCAGCGTGGCCGACGACCGTATCGGCTCAAGGTTGTGGTTGCTGCGCCGGGTCAAGCTGACCCGCCAGACGCAACTGGACGCCGAATTCTATGCCCGCGAAGCCTTGCAATGGCTGATCGACGACGGGCATTGCAGCGCCATCGAAGTCCTCAGTGAGCGCCTCGACGCCCAGCGGCTCAACCTGCGCACGCAGCTGACCCTGGCCGATGGCGAGCGCCTGGACATCAACCCTGATAACAGTTGGCAGGTGATCTATGCCGTTTGAAACCCCTTCGCTGCCGGTGCTGATCAAACGCACCCAAAGCGACCTGGCCAGCGATTCGCTGCGCCAGTCCGATGCCCAGGTCCTGGCGCGCACACTGAGTGGTGCGGCGTTCGGCCTGTACGGTTATCTCGATTGGATCGCTGAGCAGATCCTGCCGGATACCGCCGATGAATCCACCCTGGAACGCATCGCTGCGCTGCGTTTGAACCAGGCACGCAAGGCGGCGGTAGCCGCCAGTGGCACCGTGAGTTTTACCGCAGCGGCGGGCGCGGTGCTGGATGTGGACACGGTGCTGCAAGCCAGTGATGGTCGCAGCTTCAAAGTCACCGCTGCCGGTACCACCCATGCAGGCCTCAACACCGCCACGGTGCAGGCGATTGATGCCGGCACGCTGGGCAACGCTGATGCCGGGCTGAGCCTGATCGCGGTCCAGCCGCTGCAAGGTATTGGTTCGACCTTTACCGTGCTGGCGCCGGGGCTGACCGGCGGTGTGGCACGAGAAACCCTGGAGTCGCTGCGGGCGCGGGTGATTCGTTCCTATCGCGTTATTCCCCAGGGCGGTTCGGCACAGGATTACGAGACCTGGTCCCTCGAAGTGCCCGGCATTACCCGCGCGTGGTGTCGCGGCAATTACCTGGGGCCGGGGACGGTGGGGGTGTTCGTGATGCGTGACGACGACCCGCAGCCGATCCCCAATGCCGCGCAGCTGGCGCAGGTTCAAGCCCATATCGAACCGCTGCGGCCAGTGACCGCTGATGTGTATGTGTTGGCGCCGGTGATGAAACCAGTGGCTTATCAACTGCGCTTGACCCCCGACACCAGCGCCGTGCGTGCGGCCGTCGAGGCCCAACTGCGAGACTTGCACAATCGCGAGGCGGGGCTGGGCGACAGCTTGTTGCTGACCCACATCGCCGAAGCCATCAGCACCGCCACCGGTGAGACCGATCACAAACTGACAAGCCCGCTGGCGGACGTTACGGCGGCGACAAACCAGTTACTGGTGTTTGGAGGTATCACATGGCTGGGATAAGGACGGCTGGCCAGTACGAGGAGCAACTGATCGCCCTGTTGCCCAGCGGGCCGGCCTGGGACCTGGAGACCATGCCGCAGTTGCAGACGGTGCTCAAAGGCATCGCCGAAGAACTTACGCGCATCGACGCCCGCGCCTGCGACCTGCAAAACGAAATGGACCCCGTGACCGTCAGCGAACTGGTGCCGGAGTGGGAAAGGGTGATGCAACTGCCGGACCCTTGCCTGGGCTTGAGCCCGCTGTACGACGACCGTCGCCTGGCGGTGCGTCGACGTCTGTTGGCGGTGGGCAGCCAGCGCGCCGCGTACTACATCGAAATCGCCCGCAGCCAGGGTTATCCCGACGCCAGTGTCACTGAACATCGCGCCCCGCGCATGGGCCGCTCACGGTTTGGCGCGGCGCATTTTGGCACCTGGCAGGCGCACTTCATGTGGACGCTCAACACCGGCGGCCGCCAGCACCTGGGGCGGCGGTTTGGGGCGAGTTATTGGGGAGAGCGGTTTGGCGTCAACCCGGGCAATGCCCTGGAGTGCCTGATTCATCGCAGCGCACCTGCTCATACGCAGGTGCACATCAATTATGACTAGAGGATAGAAGCGTGGATTATCCAAAGAGTGTGCCCAGCGTTGGGCTGGTGAATGGCAAGTTTGTGGATGAAAACCCGGTGACCGGGACGCCGGGGAGTTTGATTCCGGCGGCTTGGGGGAATGGGGTTACGCAGGAGATTTTGAATGTGCTGGCGGCGGCGGGGATCGCGCCGGACGAGACGAAGACCGATCAGCTGGCGCAGGCATTGAGTGTTTTGAGTGATTGGTTGAAGTTGAGGAATAAGCCCACGACGTTGGCGGGGTTTGGGATTACCGATGCGCTGCTGGTTGGACGTACAACAGACCAACGGCCTAGCTTGTCCGCCAGTGATTTGACTGATACCGGTAATGGTCTTGGTGGTGCGCTGGAAATCCGTGAGGCTCAACAGGTAGAAAGCAAAAAGCTGACGTTCGAGTACGCCCCGAAAATCATGTTTCATTGGAAGGACCGCTGGGCGAAAGCGTTGGCGATGGATGCTAACGGAGAGATGGTATGGGGGGGGCAGAAAGTTTGGACTGCTGCCAATTTGGATCTGACAAACAAGGCGGATAAGGCAACCACTCTGGCGGGATATGGGATTACCGATGGCCTTGTAGTGGGCCGCACCAGCCGTCAGCGGGTTAGTTTATCTGCAGAAACACCGGGGGACTGGAGTAATGGGCTGGGTGGCGCCATTGAAATTCGAGAAGCCCAAGAAGTTACTAATACCCAAAGCGGATTTGAATATGCACCCAGAGTGCTCTTTCACTGGGGGGGGATAATTGCCAGGTCTTTGGCGATGAACTCTGCAGGGGAACTCATGTGGGGATCACAGACAGCTTGGACTTCCGGGAATTTTGACCCCGCGCGTAAAGCGAACGTGGCTACTACGCTGGCGGGTTACGGGATTACCGATGCGCTCTCAGCTTCCAGCTTTCTCAAACCTGTAGCTGGGCAATGGATCCAGATAGGGGGGAGCGGTGTGCTTCCAGCAGGCGGAACGTGGGCCTTTTTCTGTGCCAATTACAACGGTAACGGGGCTGCGCTTGGTGGCAACGCCGGAGTGGCAGCTGGTGGCACTGCGGTAGGTAATGGAAACTGTGTCGGTTTTGCATGGAGGATTCAGTAATGGATAACGAACAACGTCCTGAGCAGTACAACATAGAGGACATTTATCTTAAAAAGGACGGTAGCTACTTAGTCACCTTGGATGGCTATCCCTACCATGTGACTGAAGCAGAAACTCCGGACGTTTATCGTGCAGTGCGTTTACTGATTGATTCGGGTGAGCAGTGCCAGGAGTACATCGATCCCGTCATTTCCGATGCTGAAGCCCAGGCAAATGAGCGCATGTGGCGTGATTCAGAAATACAGCGCATTAGTTGGGTAAGTGATCGTCATCGTGATCAGTTGGACATGGGATTGAAAACGACGCTTTCCACTGAGCAGTTCAAAGAGTTGCTCAAATACACTCAAGCATTGCGTGACTGGCCTCAGGCTGAGAGCTTCCCCTTGATTGCCAAACGGCCCGTTGTATTGCCTTGGTTGGATGCTGTTACTCAGTAAACGTGTCGGCGTGAGAGAGTAGAAATCAATGGAGATAACCCTTCCCCAACTTATCCAAGTAATGCCTGGAGCCCGCCTTAGAGCGGGCCTTTTTTTAGCTTCTTTAAATGCGGCTACCGCAGCTCACCAAATCACCACCCCCAAACGCATCGCCGCCTTCCTCGCCCAAATCGGCCACGAATCCGGCGAACTGCGTTACGTACGTGAGCTGGGCAGCGATCAATACCTGAGCAAGTACGACACCGGCACCCTGGCCGCGCGCCTGGGCAACTCCCCCGAAGCCGATGGCGATGGCCAGAAGTATCGCGGGCGTGGCCTGATCCAGATCACCGGCCGGCGCAACTACCTGGCATGCAGCCAGGCGTTGTTCGGCGATGAGCGTTTGTTGCAGCAACCGGAGTTGCTGGAGCAACCGCAATGGGCCTGCGAATCCGCCGCGTGGTTCTGGCAGAGCAATGGCTTGAACGAACTGGCCGACAAAGACCAGTTCACCACCATCACCCGGCGTATCAATGGCGGCCTCAATGGCTTGGAAAACCGTATGCAGTTGTGGGCTCGGGCGAAGGCGGTTCTATGGGCTTCCTGACGTCATATCGCCTGCTTGGCTTTTTCCTGTTGGCGGCGGTCTCGGCGGGTATTGCCTGGCAGGTACAGGCTTGGCGGTATGGCATCCAACTTGAGCGCCTGGAGGTGCTGCACGCCGAAGCGCTGAGCCAACAAAGCCTGTCGGCTCAGCGTCAACAACGGTTGGAACAGGACAAACGGCTGGCACTGGAGCAACAACTCAGCGCCAGCGACCAACAACACACTCGGGAGCTTTCCGATGCACAGCGTGATCAGGCTCATCTGCGGGATCGTCTGGCCACTGCTGATGTGCGGTTGTCAGTCCTTCTCGACGCCAGCGACTCAGCCAGCGGCTGCCCAATGCCAGCCACCGCCACCCCCGGCAGCGTGGTTCATGGCGCCCCGCGAGCCCGACTTGACCCGGCGCATGCTCAACGAATTATCGGCATCACCGACGACGGCGATAACGCAATGATTGCCTTGCGCGCCTGCCAGGCGTATATCCGGGCCGTCGCGCGTTAGTCTCTTGTAACTTGCATGGCCCATGGGCTCCTGTAGGGTAGGCGAATGCCCGTCCACTCCAGGAGATGACCGTGAAGGAAATTACTCAACTCGCCGCTGAACTTGGCCGACGCTTGCAGGTTCTCAATGCCCACGTCACGACGGCCGAGTCGTGCACCGGCGGCGGTATCGCCGAGGCAATCACGCGGATTCCCGGGAGTTCGGCCTGGTTCGAGGCGGGCTATGTTACGTATTCCAATCGCCAGAAGACCCGGCAACTGAATGTACCGGAAGCCCTGTTCCCCAAGGTCGGTGCCGTCAGCCGCGAAGTGGTGGAGGCGATGGTGCGGGGTGCCCAGGAGAAAAGCCTGGCGCGTTTTGCCGTGGCAGTCAGCGGCGTGGCCGGGCCCGATGGCGGTTCGCCGGACAAGCCGGTGGGCACCGTATGGCTGGCCTGGGGCGTGGGCGATGAGGTTACCGCCGAGCTCGAACACTTCCCCGGCAACCGCGACGAGGTCCGCCGACAAACGGTAAAGGCCGCGCTAGAGGGCTTGTTGCGACGAGCTGCAGCAGAAATAGAAAATCAGGGGTAGGCGATCACGGATCTTTGTGGAACAATACTGTCTACTTATACAGGTGTTGGCCGCCAGGCCTTATTGATTACGTGAGGACTTTAATGGACGACAACAAGAAGAAAGCCTTGGCTGCGGCCCTGGGTCAGATCGAACGTCAATTCGGCAAGGGTGCCGTAATGCGTATGGGCGATCACGACCGTCAGGCGATCCCGGCTATCTCCACTGGCTCTCTGGGTCTGGACATCGCGCTCGGCATTGGCGGCCTGCCAAAAGGCCGTATCGTTGAGATCTACGGTCCTGAATCTTCCGGTAAAACCACCCTGACCCTGTCGGTGATTGCCCAGGCACAAAAAATGGGCGCCACCTGTGCGTTCGTCGATGCCGAGCACGCCCTGGATCCTGAATACGCCGGCAAGCTGGGCGTCAACGTTGACGACCTGCTGGTTTCGCAACCGGACACCGGTGAGCAAGCGCTGGAAATCACCGACATGCTGGTGCGCTCCAACGCCATCGACGTGATCGTGGTCGACTCCGTGGCAGCCCTGGTACCCAAGGCTGAAATCGAAGGCGAAATGGGCGACATGCACGTGGGCCTTCAAGCCCGCTTGATGTCCCAGGCCCTGCGTAAAATCACCGGTAACATCAAGAACGCCAACTGCCTGGTGATCTTCATCAACCAGATCCGGATGAAGATCGGCGTGATGTTCGGCAGCCCGGAAACCACCACCGGTGGTAACGCGCTGAAGTTCTACGCTTCGGTCCGTCTGGACATCCGTCGTACTGGCGCGGTGAAGGAAGGTGACGAGGTTGTCGGTAGCGAAACCCGCGTTAAAGTCGTGAAGAACAAGGTGGCCCCGCCGTTCCGTCAGGCCGAGTTCCAGATTCTCTACGGCAAGGGTATCTACCTGAACGGCGAGATGATCGACCTGGGCGTGCTGCACGGTTTCGTCGAGAAATCCGGTGCCTGGTATGCCTACAACGGCAGCAAGATCGGCCAGGGCAAGGCCAACTCGGCCAAGTTCCTTGCGGATAACCCGGATGTTGCCGCTACGCTCGAGAAGCAGATCCGCGACAAGTTGCTGACCCCGGCACCTGACGTCAAGGCTGCCGCCAACCGCGAGCCGGTTGAAGAAGTAGAAGAAGTCGACACTGACATCTGAAGCAAACGATGAGCGTTGTCCTGGATACACCCGTCGCCGTAAGGCGCACTGCAATGGACCTGCTCGCACGGCGCGAGCATGGTCGAGTCGAGCTGACGCGTAAGCTGCGTCAGCGTGGCGCAGATCCCGAGATGATCGACGCAGCCCTTGACCGTTTGACGGAAGAAGGGCTGCTGTCGGAGTCCCGTTACCTCGAAAGTTTCGTCTCCTACCGAGCCCGATCCGGCTATGGCCCTGCACGAATTCGTGAAGAGCTGAGCCAGCGTGGCCTGCAGCGGGCTGATATCGAACTCGCGTTGCGTGAGTGCGGCATCAGTTGGCAGGCACAACTGGAAGAAACCTGGCGGCGCAAGTTTGCCGGTCATCTGCCTATTGATGCGCGTGAGCGGGCTAAGCAAGGTCGCTTCCTGAGTTATCGCGGGTTTTCGATGGAGATGATCAGTCGCTTGTTGAGCGGTCGGGATATGGATGACTGAAGGCTGCGCCTGGTAAATGGTAGCTCTGATCACTATGGGGCTTGGTGTGGCGAGGGAGCTTGCTCCCGCTGGGCTGCGCAGCGGCCCCAACCTGCGCATCTTCTACTGGCACAACCCAAAAGGCCCGCTATGAAAATAGCGGGCCTTTTTTCGTTTCAGTGTCAGGTCACGCCGTCTCAGTCACCCGCTGCTGCGTTTTTCCCTGAGCCTGGGCCCAGTTTTCCGGCAAGTTGATGTAATCCACCAATTCCCGCAACCGTCCCTGATCACGCCCGTTGAAGTTGAACACCAGCCGCGTCAGATGGCTGAAGCTTGGCTCGTCATGCTCTTCGCCGGTGTACGCGATTTGTTGGAAGTCGCCACTGAGGCGAAGGCTGGCGAACGCCTCCTGCAGGTGGGCCAGTGCGCGGTCACTCAACGGATGATTCATGCGAATCACAAACTGGCGCTTCAGCCAGCGGGTGGAGTGGAAGTTGGCGTAGAACTGGTTGATTTCGTCCACCGCCTCTTCGGCGCTGTACACCAGGCGGACCAGCTTGAGGTCGGTGGGCAGGATGTAGCGATTGGCCTCAAGCTGGCTGCGGATAAAGTCCAGTGCGCCTTGCCAGAAGCTACCGCCTGGTGCATCCAGCAGCACCACCGGTACCAGCGGGCTTTTGCCGGTCTGGATCAGGGTCAGCACCTCCAGCGCTTCATCCAGGGTACCGAAACCGCCCGGGCACAGGATCAAGGCGTCGGCTTCCTTGACGAAGAACAGCTTGCGGGTAAAGAAGAAGTGGAAGGACAGCAGGTTCTCGGTGCCATCGATGGTCGGGTTGGCGTGCTGTTCAAAGGGCAGGGTGATGTTGAACCCCAGGCTGTGCTCCAGGCCGGCACCCTCGTGGGCCGCCGCCATGATGCCGCCGCCACCGCCGGTGATCACCATCAAATCCGAACGGGCCAGGACCGCGCCCACTTCCCGGGCCAGTGCGTACAACGGGCTTTCCACCGGCGTGCGCGCCGAGCCGAACACCGTGACTTTGCGCCGCCCCTTGAACTGTTCGAGCACGCGGAAGGCGTGGTCCAGTTCCCGGATCGCCTGCAAGGTTATCTTGGCATTCCAGCGGCTGCGGTCGTCCTGGGCCATGCGCAACACGGTGAAGATCATGTCGCGATAAAGGGGGATATTTGGACTGTTGGGCGCAATCAAGTGGAGTTGCGCGTCGACCTGCTGCGTGAGGTCGGTGCCGTTTTCTTCAAATTGACGGATCAGGAGTTCATTCGGTTCGTAAGGCATTCAACTTCTCCTTCTTCACAGAACCCTGGGTGCCGGCGAGAAATTCGTCGGGACCACGACACTGCATGTGTCGTTGCCTCTGATTAACGAGGTGGGCGAAACCGGTTCTGTATATTCCTTATGATTAAAAACCTTTGCATTGCACGCTCAGGAGGGCAACCCTCTTTTGCCCTGAAAATGTTACAGGACGGTGTGAAAACCCGATGTTCCAGGCGTTCAGGATGAATTGATCATGAGCCTATAAAGTCTTGGCTGGCAACCGCTTATTGATCACTTCTGAGGGAGTTTAGACGCTGCCGCGGGCGGGCAATGGCGGAGAGTGCAGAGGGGTATATTGCGCGCCGCTGGTCAGCGGCGCGCGACAGGAGTTATCGCTTACTTTTTCTTCTTCGCGGCAGCCGGTGCCGGGCAATCTGCTTCCTGGAACTTCACCGAGGCTACCGGGCGGTTGGTTTTGTTCTCGGTGATTTCATAGCGCATGATCGCGCCCTTGGCCATCAGCTCGCGGTAACCCTTGTTCAGGCACACACTTTGGCCGAGCTGGAAGTACACAGCCTTGGGGTTGGCGCGCATTTGCTCGGCGCGGTCGGGCAGTACGCTCAAATGGTCAATCAGCTGCAAGCCTTCAACGGTGTAGGCAACTTCCAGGGTCTTTTCGTCAATTTCCCGTGGCAGTTCTTTGTTGGTTTCCTCTGCGACGCTTTGCAGCTTCCTGTTCAGTTGAGCCTCCAGCAACGAGGCCGCTTGGGCACCCAGAGGCAACACCAGCGCGAGGGCGACGGACGGAACTACAAGGCGTGGCATAAGACGCAGCATGAAACTCTCCTGATTCGGTTACTGGTGCATAGACCAGCCACTGCGCTGTGCGTTCAGTGGCGCGGGATTATAGGTGACCGCTTGCCCCTAGGGCCAGCCTATTGCCGGGAAGTGCAGGTGGCCGGGGGCGGCTCTGGTAAACTGCGGTAACTTTTGCCTTCCGAGTTCTATCCGTGTCGATTTCCACTTCCCTGCGGCGCTCCCGATGAGCCATGCCGTCTCCCGTTTGCGCACGCAGCGCCTGGCCCGTGCCGTAAAACCGTTTGTAGCGCGAGGCTCGCGGGCCGAACGCTGCCCCGGCTGCCGGGTGATTCCCGAGTACTGCCTCTGCGCCTGGCGGCCCAAGGTCCAGGCCAGATCCGGCATGTGCCTGCTGATGCACGACGTAGAGCCGATGAAACCCAGCAACACCGGCTGGCTGATTGCCGATGTGATCAACGACACGACTGCGTTCCCCTGGTCGCGCACTGAGGTTGAGCCGGAGTTGCTGACCTTGCTGGCCGACCCGCAATGGCAGCCATACATCGTCTTTCCCGGCGAATTCGTGGCCCCGGAGCGGGTGGTCCATCAGGTCAAGTTGGAGGAGGGCAAGCGCCCGCTGTTCATTTTGCTGGACGGCACCTGGAGCGAGGCGCGCAAGATGTTCCGCAAGAGCCCGTACCTGGAGCACTTGCCGGTGCTGAGCCTGGCGCCCGAGCAACTGTCGCGCTACAAGCTGCGTCGCTCCAAGCGTGATGACCACTTCTGCACCGCCGAAGTCGCCGCGCTATGCCTGGAGCTGGCTGAAGATGCCGCAGCCAGTGAAGTCCTGGATGCCTACCTGGACGTATTCAGCACCCACTACCTGGCCGCCAAGTTTCAACTGGCGCTGGCCCCGGCCGATGTCGTCCATACTCGCCTTGCACCTTATCTATAGGTGTCATGGCCAGCCGACCTTTGCATGATGGCCGCGCAAACGCGCAGCCCGCTAAAATAGCCACGGGCGTAGCGCTTGACCACCCAGGCTACGCTGGGCATGCTTGGCGCCGATTGGGGCGCTGTCACAGATTGGATACGTCGCTTTTTGACGTTGAGCGCGCCCTTTGGTGACTGCTGGCCTGGCAGCCACCTTGCGCGTTGGCGAGCACTGAACCCATCAGTGCCGCCCTAAAAAACAGGATCATTTAATAAATGGCCACATACGAAATCCTGATTGCCGATGACCACCCGCTGTTTCGCAGTGCGCTGCACCAGGCGGTCACGCTGGGCCTGGGGCCGGATGTACGCCTCGTCGAAGTCGCCAGCATTGCCGAGCTGGAAACCCGCCTTACCGAAAAGTCCGACTGGGACCTGGTCCTGCTGGACCTGAACATGCCGGGTGCCTACGGTTTTTCCGGGCTGGTGCTGCTGCGTGGGCAATACCCGCAGATACCAGTGGTGATGGTATCGGCCCAGGAAGAGGCGTCGGTGGTGGTGCGCTCCAAGGAGTTCGGTGCCAGTGGTTTCATTCCCAAGTCCAGCTCCATGGAAGACATCCAGAAAGCCGTGCGCACGGTGCTGGATGGCGATGTCTCCTGGCCGCCGCAAGCCTTTGAAGAGATCAACGTCTCCGACGAAGCCAAGGCCGCGCGTGATGGCCTGGCCAGCCTCACGCCCCAGCAGTTCCGCGTGCTGACCATGGTTTGCGAAGGCCTGCTGAACAAGCAGATTGCCTATGAGTTGAGCGTGTCGGAAGCGACCATCAAGGCTCACGTCACGGCGATCTTCCGCAAGCTCGGCGTACGTACGCGAACCCAGGCGGCGCTGCTCTTGCAACAACTTGAGTCAATTTCGCAGCATTAAGACGCTGTTCATTCACGTTTTTTTGACTTTGCTTGCTCTAGTTTCCCCACACCTTTTTGCTCAGTTGCCTACTCTATGTCGCCTTTCAAGGGTCAAACCGGTATCAAACGTATTTTCAACGCAGGCGGATATTCCCTGGATGGCCTGCGTGCGGCTTTCACCGGCGAGGCGGCGTTTCGTCAGCTGGTGTTGCTCAATGTCATCCTGATCCCGCTGAGTTTCTTCCTTAACGTCAGCCGGGTAGAGCGGGCGCTGCTGATCGCCGTGTGCCTGCTGGCATTGATCGTCGAGTTGCTCAACTCCGCCGTCGAAGCGGCGATCGACCGGATTTCCCTGGACCTGCACCCCTTGTCGAAAAATGCCAAGGACATGGGCAGCGCCGCGCAGTTCGTAGCGCTGACCATGATTACCCTGGTGTGGGCCGTGATCCTGATCTAGGCAATGGTCGGCAGTACGATCTCGTCGCTGCGCTGCACCCCGGCGGTGAACGACCGGCACAGCTCGAGGAATTCGCGCATCGCCGAGGTCTGGTACTTCTGCTTGTGCCAGATGAAGTAGAACTGCCGGGCCAGGTCCAGGTCCGGGGTTTCCACCGGTACCAGGCTGCCACGCCGGAAGGCGTCGCGCAGCGCCAGCCGGGAAATGCAGCCAATCCCCAAGCCTGATTCCACCGCGCGTTTGATTGCCTCGGTGTGTTCCAGCTCCAGGCGGATATTCAGCGCGCTGCGGTGATGCCGCATGGCCTGGTCAAAGGTCAGGCGTGTTCCAGAGCCTTGTTCCCGCAGGATCCAGGCTTCATGGGTCAGCTCTTCCATGGTCGCCTGGCCGCGCTTGGCCAAGTGATGCTGGGGGGCGCAGAACACCACCAGTTCATCTTCCACCCAGGTTTGCACCTCGATGTCCGGGTGGCTGCAGTCGCCTTCGATTAGACCCAGATCAATTTCGTAGTGCGCCACCTGATGCACGATATGCGCAGTGTTCTGCACATGCAGCTTCACCTGGCTCTCGGGATGCTGCTGCATGAAGCTGCCGATCAGCAGCGTGGCCAGGTAGTTGCCGATGGTCAGCGTGGCCCCGACCGCCAGGGAGCCGAAGCCCGACTTGCCGTTGAGCAGGTCCTCGATCTCCTTGGCCTGGTCCAGCAGTGCCACCGCCTGGGGCAATAGCTGGTGACCGAGGGCGTTGAGGCTCAGGCGTTTGCCCGCGCGGTCGAACAACTGGCAGCTGGATTGACGCTCCAGCTCGGTAATCGACGTGCTGGCGGCGGATTGAGATAAGGCCAGAAGGCCAGCAGCGCGCGAGACGCTTTCCTGCTGGGCGACGGCGACGAAGACTTGCAGTTGACGTAGAGTAAATCGCATATCGATATAACCGATAACCCTTATCTTAATAATCCAGTTAACAGATATTGTCGCCGCCATTAGAATGCTGTGCAATTGCGCATCCATCATTTGGCGCAGACCCATTTCCAGGAGTCCCCCGTACATGAGCAACATGAACCACGAGCGTGTCCTCAGTGTTCATCACTGGAACGACACTCTGTTCAGCTTCAAGTGCACCCGCGATCCGGGCCTGCGCTTCGAGAACGGTCAGTTCGTGATGATCGGCCTGCAACAGCCCAACGGCCGCCCGCTCATGCGCGCTTACTCGATTGCCAGCCCGAACTGGGAAGAGCATCTGGAGTTCTTCAGCATCAAGGTGCCTGATGGCCCGCTGACTTCCCAATTGCAGCACTTGAAGGAAGGCGACGAGATCATCATCAGCAAAAAACCGACGGGCACCCTGGTGCTTGACGATTTGAAGCCGGGCAAACACCTGTACCTGCTCAGCACCGGCACTGGCCTGGCGCCGTTCATGAGCGTGATCCAGGACCCGGAAACCTACGAGCGTTTCGAAAAAGTGATCCTGTGCCACGGCGTGCGTTACGTCAACGAAGTCGCCTACCGCGAATTCATCACCGAGCACCTGCCGCAGAACGAGTTCTTCGGCGAGGCCCTGCGTGACAAGTTGATCTACTACCCGACCGTGACCCGTGAGCCGTTCGAAAACGAAGGCCGCCTGACCGACCTGATGCGCAGCGGCAAGCTGTTCAGTGACATCGGCCTGCCGCCGATCAATCCTGAAGACGACCGCGCCATGCTGTGCGGCAGCCCAAGCATGCTGGATGAAACCAGCGAAGTGCTCAACAGCTTCGGTTTGAAGGTTTCCCCGCGTATGCGTGAGCCGGGCGACTACCTGATCGAGCGTGCGTTCGTCGAGAAATAAGCGCGACGCAAAAAAATGTGGGAGCGGGCTTGCTCGCGAAAGCGGTGTAACAGTCACCAGATGTATTGACTGATCCACNNCCGCTCCCACATTTGTTTCCGGTTTACCCGGCCGACACGACTTCCAGCACATAAATCATCCCGGCTTCGGGATAGTGCCAGCGCACATCAACATCCCAGAACTGCGCCCCGTATTCCCGCTCCGGCCCCGGCGTCTGGTACGCCGGCCGTGGATCCTGCGCCAGGCACTGCTCGATCAACGCCACCAATGGCTCGCCAAGGCGCTGAGCGTGGCCTTCTGCCTGTTGCAGCGCAGTCTTCAGCCACTGCACGGGAATCAGCTGTGGCGCAGCGCTGGCGATGTTGTTGGTCGCAGTGTCAACTATGTCTGCGTACGGCACGTACGGCTTGATGTCGAGAATCGGTGTGCCATCCAGCAGGTCGATCCCGGATATCCACAGGCGCCCATCTTCCACCTTGTCCAGCTTGACCACTGACTGGCCGATGCCGTTGGGCCGGTGCGTCGCGCGGGTGGCGAACACGCCCATGGACGTGTTGCCACCCAGGCGAGGCGGGCGCACTTTCAGGCGGGGCTTGTCTTCCAGCGCCTGGTGGAACAGGAACAGCAGCCACACATGGCTGACCTGTTCCAAACCCTGCACCGCCTCACCCTGGTCGAATGGCGGCACCAACTCCAGCACGCCCCGGGCGGCAGGCGCCAGTTGTGGCTGGCGCGGGATGGCGAACTTCTCCTTGAAGCAGGAGCGGACAAAGCCGATGGGCGAGACGCTGTAGTTCACGGGTTTAGGCGCGAACGCGCAGGGTCAAGCCCTTGAGGAAGTTGCGCAACAGCTGGTCACCACAGGTGCGGTAGTTGGTGTGGCCGAACTTGCGGAACAGTGCGCTCAGCTCAGGCTTGGACACCGGGAACTCGGAGGCCTTGAGGATTGCGTGCATGTCGTCTTCCTTCAGTTCGAAGGCCACGCGCAGTTTCTTCAGGACGATGTTGTTGGTCACCGGCAGTTCGATCGGCTGCGGTGGACGGCTCTCGTCCTTGCCGCGCTTGAAGATCACCAGGCCATCGAGGAAATGCGCCATGACTTCGTCCGGGCAGAACACGAAGCCTTCTTCCTCGTCTTTCTTGAGGTAGGTCAGCAGGTCGTCCTTGGTGACTTCCATGCCGCCGAGCTTGATGATCTCGACCATCTTGTTGTCGCTGATGTCGAGCATGTAGCGCACGCTGCGCAGTACGTCGTTGTGAATCATGGTGGGCAATCCTGGTCATTCAACTGTGGATACCGCCCAGGCAGGCGGTATCGAGAGATTCGGCGGCGAAAAAAGTCTTAGAACTTTTCTTTGCCGGACAGATAGCGCCATTGGCCTATCGGCACTTTGCCGATGGAGACTCCGCCAATGCGGATGCGTCGAATGGCGACGACTTTCAGGCCGACGGCTTCGCAGAACAAGGCAATCACACCCGGTTGCGGGTTTTTCAGCGCAAAGCGCAGGCGGTTCTCGTTCTGCCAGCTGGCTTTCACCGCCGGCAATTCCTTACCTTTGTAGGTCAGGCCATGGTTGAGGCGGTTCAGGCCGTGGGCGACCATGTCGCCGGACACCTCCACCACGTATTCCTGTTCGATCTTGTTCGCGTCAGCGGTCAGCTTGCGCAAAATCTTCCAGTCCTGGGTGAACACCAGCAGGCCGCTGGCCTTGGCTTGCAGGTCACTGCTGGCGGTCAGGCGCAGGAAGTGGCCCTTGAGCGGGCGCTTGCTGAAGCGGTGTTCTTCCGACAGGGTCTCGGCGTTGATCGACGCCATGGCTGTCTCGGCATCCACGCCGGCGGGGGCGTGGAACAGGATGGTCACCGGCTCCGGCGCTGTGGCCTTGGCCTCAGGGTCAAGCTCGACCTTCTGGGTGGTGACCTTGAACTGCGGCTCGTCGATCACTTCGCCGTCCACCGTGACCCAGCCGCCTTCGATGAACAGCTCAGCCTCCCGACGGGAGCAACCGACCAGTTCGATGAGGCGTTTGGAGAGGCGTAGGGGTTCAGTCATGACAAGGGCCGAAACAAAAGGGGGCGGCTATTGTACCTGTGTGGCGCCGGTTAATCCCGGCTCCATTTCATTTAGCCGCGACGTGCCTGTGGCTGGGCCTGGCGCAAACGCATGTGCAGCAACGGATAAGGCTGGCCCATGCCGTCATGGTCCGTGCGTCCGATCACCTCAAAGCCCTGCTTGAAGTAAAAGCCCAGGGCCTGCGGGTTCTGTTCGTTGACGTCCAGTTGATCGGCATTCATCGACTCGATGGCATAGCGCAGCAATTGCCGGCCCAGGCCCTGGCCACGGTGCTCGGGGTCGATAAACAGCATCTCGACCTTGCCCGCGGCCACCCCGGCAAACCCGGTGATGCGCTGGCGTGAGTCCTTGGTGCAGATCAGCATCACCGCGTCGAGGTAGCGGGTCAGCACCAGGTTTTTCAGCAACTCGATGTAACTGTCCGGCAGGAAGTCATGGGTGGCCCGCACCGAAGCCTCCCAGATGCGGGTCAGTTCCTGATAGTCGCTGGATTTGGGTGTATGGATAACCGAATGCTGACGCATGCCCGCTGCCCCTTGCCGATGATTGGCGCCGATGGGCAAAACGATAGACCTAAAAAAGCCCCGCATCTTGTCCAGAGGCAGGGCTTTTTCAATTCTTTACACCTTATGCGCGTTTTTCAGCCCACAGGTCGTACTCGTCGGCGTCGGTCACGGTGCACCAGACCTTGTCGCCCGGCTTCAGGCCGCTGGCATCGTCGATGAACACGTTACCGTCGATTTCCGGCGCATCGAAGAAGCAGCGGCCTACAGCGCCTTGCTCGTCGACTTCGTCGATCAGTACTTCGATCTCACGGCCGATGCGCAGTTGCAGGCGCGCCGAGCTGATGGCCTGCTGGTGCGCCATGAAGCGCTCCCAACGGTCCTGCTTGACGTCGTCCGGCACGATGGCAGCGTCCAGCAGGTTGGCCGGAGCACCTTCCACCGGCGAGTACTGGAAGCAGCCGACGCGGTCCAGCTGGGCCTCGGTCAGCCAGTCCAGCAGGTACTGGAAGTCTTCTTCGGTTTCGCCGGGGAAGCCGACGATGAAGGTGGAGCGGATGATCAGGTCCGGGCAGATCTCGCGCCAGTTCTTGATGCGCGCCAGGGTCTTGTCTTCGAAGGCCGGGCGTTTCATGGCCTTGAGGATTTTCGGGCTGGCGTGCTGGAACGGGATGTCCAGGTACGGCAGGATCTTGCCGGCGGCCATCAGCGGGATCAACTCGTCAACGTGCGGGTACGGGTAAACGTAGTGCAGACGCACCCATACGCCGAGGCTGCTCAGGGCTTCGCAGAGTTCGGTCATGCGGGTTTTCACCGGCGCGCCGTTCCAGAAGCCGGTGCGGTATTTGACGTCGACGCCGTAGGCGCTGGTGTCCTGGGAGATCACCAGCAGCTCTTTCACGCCGGATTTGACCAGGCGCTGGGCCTCGTCCAGCACGTCGCCCACCGGGCGGCTCACCAGCTTGCCGCGCATCGACGGGATGATGCAGAAGCTGCAGCTGTGGTTGCAGCCTTCGGAAATCTTCAGGTAGGCGTAGTGGCGCGGCGTCAGCTTGATGCCCTGCGGCGGCACCAGGTCGATCAACGGGTTGTGGTCCTGGCGCGGCGGCACTACGTCGTGCACGGCGTTGACCACTTGCTCGTACTGCTGCGGGCCGGTCACGGCCAGCACGCTCGGGTGCACGTTGCGGATGTTGCCTTCTTCCACGCCCATGCAGCCGGTGACGATCACCTTGCCGTTTTCCTTGATGGCTTCGCCGATCACTTCCAGGGACTCGGCCTTGGCCGAGTCGATGAAGCCACAGGTGTTGACCACCACCACGTCCGCGTCCTGGTAGGTGGACACGACGTCATAGCCTTCCATGCGCAGTTGCGTAAGGATGCGTTCGGAGTCGACCAGAGCCTTTGGGCAACCCAGGGATACAAAGCCGACCTTGGGGTTGGCTTTTGCGATGGTGGTGGACATGTCTAACCTCGGTATTGAATGACGCCGCCCGTCGTGCACGAAAGGTGGCGGATGGGCACTTGGTGTGCCTCTGATCAAAAAGTGCGCAATTCTAGCGACGGGAATCGCTCTTGACCAGCTTTATGCAGGGAAATACGACGAGTGCTGCGCTATGCTTCGCGCCGTTGCACCTGAGTGAATTTCCTCGGTCAATAAATCGTCTGTAACGAGAAGTAAAACAGCGCATGCTGTGGACAGCATAGGCGCCCGCAGCAGGCGCGCTGTTTATAAAAGACCGCAGGTCAAAGGGCAGGAGTGGTTGATGGGTCAGGCAAGTAGTCAGGCAGCAGGTGCCGAGCAGTCCAACGCAAAGCCGATCGGCATGCTGGTGGCGGCAGTGGGGGTGGTTTACGGCGATATCGGCACCAGCCCGCTCTACACCCTTAAAGAGGTGTTTGCTGGCGGTTATGGGGTTCAGGTCAATCACGACGGGGTCTTCGGGATCCTGGCGCTGATTTTCTGGTCGCTGGTCTGGGTCGTTTCGATCAAGTACGTGCTGTTTATCCTGCGCGCGGATAACCAGGGCGAGGGCGGCATCATGGCCCTGACGGCTTTGGCCCGGCGGGCGGCGGCACCTTACCCCAAGTTGCGTTCGGTGCTGGTGATTCTCGGCCTGATCGGTGCGGCGCTGTTTTACGGCGACAGCATGATCACCCCGGCGATCTCGGTATTGTCGGCGGTCGAAGGCCTGGAACTGGCGTTTGATGGCCTTGAGCGCTGGGTGGTGCCGCTTTCGCTGGTGGTGCTGGTGGGGCTGTTCCTGATCCAGAAACATGGCACGGACCGCATCGGCAAGCTGTTCGGCCCGGTGATGGTGCTGTGGTTCCTGGTGTTGGCCGGCCTGGGCATCCATGGAATCATCCAGCACCCTGAGGTGCTCAACGCCCTCAACCCTGTGTGGGGCGTGCGCTTCTTCATCGTTCACCCTGGCATGGGCGTGGCGATTCTCGGTGCGGTGGTACTGGCATTGACCGGCGCCGAGGCGCTGTACGCCGACATGGGCCACTTCGGACGCAAGCCGATTGCCCGTGCCTGGTTCGCCCTGGTGCTGCCGGCGTTGGTGCTTAACTACTTTGGCCAGGGCGCGCTGCTGCTGGAAAATCCAGAGGCAGCCCGCAACCCGTTCTACCTGCTGGCACCGGAGTGGGCTCTGGTCCCGCTGGTGGCGTTGTCCACTTTGGCCACCGTGATTGCTTCCCAGGCGGTGATCTCCGGGGCGTTCTCCCTGACCCGTCAGGCGATCCAGCTCGGTTACATCCCGCGCATGCATATCCAGCACACTTCCAGCGCCGAGCAAGGCCAGATCTACATCGGCGCGGTGAACTGGTCACTGATGGTGGGCGTGATCCTGCTGGTGCTGGGCTTCGAGTCCTCCAACGCCCTGGCTTCGGCCTATGGTGTGGCGGTGACGGGCACCATGTTGATCACCAGCATTCTGGTGTCGGCGGTGATGCTGTTGCTGTGGAAATGGCCGCCGGTACTGGCTATCCCGGTGTTGATCGGTTTCCTGTTGGTGGATGGGCTGTTCTTTGCCGCCAACGTGCCCAAGATCGTGCAGGGTGGTGCGTTTCCGGTATTGGCGGGGATTGTGTTGTTTATCCTCATGACCACCTGGAAGCGCGGCAAGGAGCTGCTGGTGGACCGGCTGGACGAAGGTGGGCTGCCGCTGCCGATCTTTATCAGCAGTATCCGTGTGCAGCCGCCGCATCGCGTGCAAGGCACGGCGGTGTTCCTGACCGCACGCCCGGATGCCGTGCCCCACGCCTTGCTGCATAACTTGCTGCACAACCAGGTGCTGCATGAGCAGGTGGTGCTGTTGACGGTGGTCTACGAAGACATCCCGCGTGTACCGGCCCAGCGTCGTTTCGAGGTCGATTCCTATGGCGAGGGCTTCTTCCGGGTGATCCTGCACTTTGGTTTCGTCGATGAACCGGACGTGCCCGAAGCGCTGAAGCTGTGCCATCTGGATGACCTGGATTTCAGCCCGATGCGCACCACCTACTTCCTCAGCCGCGAAACCGTGATCGCGTCCCGCATCAAGGGCATGGCGCGTTGGCGCGAAGGGTTGTTCGCGTTCATGCTGAAGAACGCCAACGGCAACCTGCGCTTCTTCAAGTTGCCGGTTAACCGGGTGATCGAGCTCGGCACTCAAGTAGAAATGTAAGCCCAACAAAAAGCCCCCGGTGCCTTGCGGCAGCGGGGGCTTTTTTGTGGGCGCTTATTCGGCCGGGGTCTTGCCCTGGCGCTTCTCGATGATGTCTACCAGACGCTTGGCCAGCGCCGGGTAGTTCTCGTCGAAGTGATGGCCGCCAGGCAGCTTCACGGCTTCGCCGACAGCGGTCTTGTCGGTGCAGCCACTCTCGTCGACTTCTTCGGCACCGTAGATGCACACCACCTTGTCGGCCGGCAGCTTGGCCATTTCCGGGCCGGTCGCAGCTTCCTTGCCGGCGTTGCCCAGCCAGCCTTCCACTTCGATCTCGAAGCTGCCGGTGCGGGCGAAGGCCAGCAGGATGATCGCGTCTACACGCTGCTGCTCGTTTTCCGGCAGGCGGTTGTAGATGGCCGGCAGCACATCGGCGCCGAACGAGTAGCCGGTCAGCACGAAGCGCTTGGTGCCCCATTTCTGCCGGTAGTGCTGCATCAGCTCGGCGAGGTCCTTGGCGCTTTGTTCCGGGGTCTTGTGCTGCCAGTAGTAGCGCAGGGTATCGATGCCCACCACCGGGTAGCCGATCTTGGCCATTTCACCGGCCACGTCGCGGTCCAGGTCACGCCAGCCGCCGTCACCGGAGAGGAACAGGGTGACGGTGTCCTTGGCCTGGCCAGCCGGCACTTCGACCACCGGGATCGCCAGGCCGCCGTTGTCCGAGCCCACCAGTTGCTTGCGCAGCTCGTTGTTCAGCACTTGCGGGTAGTGAACGTCGTAGTCGCTGATGCTGGTGGTAGCACGCGGCGTGTCGCGTACGAAACTGGCAGCATCATCGTCAGGGTTATCGTTCCAGGCCACCAGCCAGCTACCGTGGGCCGAAGTCTTCGGCAACGGGTCGTTGCAGCCTGGCTGCGCCAGCGCGAAGCCGACGGAGATGGCATTGGCCTTGTCGTCGTTCTGTGCGGCCAGCCAGCGCCAGGCCAGGGCTGCGCCAGGGCCGATGCCGCTGACCAGGGTCGCCGGGCCGGCAAGCTGGCCCAGGGCGGTTTGCAGGGCTTGTTCCTGCAGCTTGCAGTCGTCCTTGGGCAGGATCACCTGGACGATCTGCGCTGCGCCGCCCTGGCTCAGGGCGATCAGTTGGCTGTCGGTCAGGGTTTCGTCGGCCAGCACGGCCACGGCCACGCGGGCCTTGGGCGCGGTACCCGGGGTGACGCGGGTCAGGACCGTGCCATCGGCCTGGGGCAGTTGTTCCAGAGTCGGTTGCGGTGCAGGGCGGTTCCAGTACCAGTAGCCGCCACCGAGGATCAGTGCCAGTACCACCAAAAATGCCAATACATACCGCCAGGAGCGTCGAATCATCAGCGTTTCACCAATCCAGTCAAGCCGCCCGCAATCAGGGCGGCGGTGTCGGCCAGTGCCACCAGCGGATCAAGTCCTGCGGGCACGGCCATATAACGGGGTTCCCAGTCAGGCTGGAACTTGTCTTTGAAGCGGCGCAAGCCTTGGAAGTTATACAGTTGCTCGCCACGGCGGAACACCATCGAGCCCAGGCGTTGGGTCAGCGGGGCGCCACGTCGTGGTTGCAGGCCCGACAACGGCACCATGCCGAGGCTGAAGCGGGCGTAGCCATGGTTCTTATAATGTTGAATCAGGCCGACCATCATGAATTCCATGGTCAGTTTCGGCGCGTCCGGGTGCGCACGCATCAGGTCGAGACTGGCCAGGTCGTGGCTGTAGGTCTCAAGCAGGTTCGCAAACGCTACCGGGCGCCCTTCGAAGCGAATGATCGCAATACGAAAGTGCTTGAGGTAGTCGTCGCTGAATCGTCCAAGGGAAAAGCCTTTTTCCCGCACGTTCTTGCCGGTCAGCCATGCGTCGGAGATGACTTTCAACTCATCCATCGGGGCCTGGCCGGGTTCGTGAATCTCCAGGGACAAGCCATCACGGGTCCCGCGGTTCCAGGTGTAGCGCAGGTCCTTCATCTCTTTGCCCTTGGCTTCCAGGTCAAAGCGTTTGAGGTCGACCCGGGCTTCTTCACCCAGTTTGATCGCGGTGAGGCCGATGTCCATGTAGTACGGCAGGTTCTCCGCGCGCACCTGGTAGAACACCGGGCGGGCGTGGTGAATGTCACACAGGTCGCGGAACTGCCAGATCATCTCGGCCCGTTGCAGGGTCGGGCCAATCGGATCGTACAAGGCCACCAGGCTGCGACCGCGACGAGCGTACATCAGGAACGCTTCGTCGTTGGGATGAAACAGCAGGGCCTTGTCGCCGGTCAGCGCCAGGCCGCCGTCGGGTTGTGCAGAGTTCATCAGGATCTTGGTGGCGCGCTCCAGTTCATCCGGTGTCGGCAAGTGGATGATCGGGCGCGCGGTACGCAGCAGCCAGGTCAGCGACACCACCACCAGCACCACGGCCGCGCCCAGCAGCGAACGCAGGCCCCGCGGGGCGTTGGCGTCGAGGGTGAACTGCCACCACAACTGATGGCTGTAGGGCACGTCCTGGTAGGCGAACAACAGCAGCCAGATCGACGCACCGAGTACGCACACGCTGGCCACCAGGTACAGCGGCGAGAACGGCAGTTCGGTCAGGCGGCTGGCGCGGTAGAACGAGCGCCGGAAGATCGCCAGCAGCACTGCCGTCATGGTCATCAGGCTGGCTTCTTCCCAGTCGAAACCCTTGAGCAGGGAGAGCAGGGCGCCGGTCAGCAGCAGCACCATGGTCAGCATCCACGCCGCGGACAACCGTCGACGCAGGCCCTGGGCCAACAGAAGGCAGAGCACGCCGATCAGGCTGGCACCAAAGTGCGACGCGTCAATCAGGCGATGAGGAATCAGGAAGCCGATGTTTTCCAGGCGTGAGTCGATTTCCGGGGTTGCGCCGGAAAACAGCAGGACCACGCCTGACAAAAAAACCAGTACGGCCAGGATCGGCGCAGCGAGGCCCGAGGCCGCGCGCAGGCTTTGTTGCGTATGGAACAGGCGCTGGGCTTCATTGACCAGCAGGAACACACAAGCGATCAACAGCGGCAGCACCACGTAGATCATCCGGTACAGCAGCAGTGCGGCCGCCAGTGGCGCGGCACCGAGCTTGTCGGCGAAGGCAGCCAGCAGGATTGCTTCGAACACCCCGACGCCACCGGGTACATGGCTGAGCACACCGGCGGCCAGGGCCAGCAGGTACACCAGCAGGAACGGGCCAAAGGGCGGCGCTTCCGGCAGCAGCATATACAGCACGGTAGCGGCCGCAGCCACGTCGAGGGCAGTGATGATCAGTTGCAGGAAGGTCAGGCGACGGCCCGGCAGGCGCAAGGTGCGACGCCCGGCCTTGACCAGCAGGTTGTCCGGATACGGTTGTTCCGGCAGGCGGCGGCGGTAGATGCCGATGCACAGTGCGGCTGTTAACAGCAACACAGCGCCGGCGATGCCGCCGAGCAGGCTGGCGGGTAGATGCAAGGCATTGGACGCGGCAGGCAGGTTGCTCAGGGTGGCCAGCGCAGCGAGCGGCGGCAGGGCGCAACCCAGGGCCAGGCTGGCAAACACGGTCATGCGCGCCACTTCCGAAGCGCCGATGCCATACCGTGCATATAAACGGTAGCGTACCGAGCCGCCCGAGAGCATCGACAGACCAATCGCGTTACCGATGGCGAATGCGGTAAAGCCGCCGTAGGCCAGGGTTTTGGCAGGCAGCTTCACGCCGGCATAACGGGCACCGGAAAATTCATAGCCCAACAAAATGATAAAGCCGGCGACAGCAGCACCGAACGCACCCAGCAGTGCAGGCTTGGGTACTTCAAGGATTGAATCGTGGAGCGCGTACAGATCCAGTTCAAGCAACAGGTGGCGACAGGCGATAAGGGCGATTGCGAACAGCAACAAGGTGACGGCCAGCCCGATGGGTTGGCGGTATTTGCTCAACAGATCCAGCCAGCGCAAACGGGTGGGAGTGATCGGTTGTGTCGCTGTGACAGAGTCTTGTGGTTCAGACGAGTTGGCGCGCATCAATCACCTCGTGGATTGTGCGCGACAGGATGGAGGTATCCAGCCAAGTTACCAATCCCTATGGACAAAATAATTACAAATATTAACGCGTATCGCGAAGTGCGGCGACAGCGCCCATTGGTCGTAGAAGGACAGTGCTTGAAGACTTAGCATAGCTTGCAATGAGATGGACTCTACAAACCGTGTACGGTTTCATGAAAGATGCCATGCCATTGTTTCAAAAGGACTTTTTCGTCAGATACAAAAAAGGCCACTCTTTCGAGCAGCCTTTTTTGATGTTTGGTTGCGGGAGCCGGATTTGAACCGACGACCTTCGGGTTATGAGCCCGACGAGCTACCAGACTGCTCCATCCCGCGTCTGTGTGGCGGCATTCTACAGAGCAACGGCGGGGTGTCAACCGTTAATCGAACGATGGGTCAAATAAGTGCAATTTAGCGTCGGATTGTCACGCGGGTGCGGTAAGTGCGCGATTGGGAAAGGTTTTTTGTCAGACAATCGACGCGAGGGCTAAAACAGACAGGCACAAAAAAGGCCACTCTTTCGAGTAGCCTTTTTTGATGTTTGGTTGCGGGAGCCGGATTTGAACCGACGACCTTCGGGTTATGAGCCCGACGAGCTACCAGACTGCTCCATCCCGCGTCTGTGTGTCGGCATTCTACAGAGGAACGCGAGTGTGTCAACCGCTGATTCAAAGAAAAGCGCTTGTGGTTCAATCGGTTAGCTCTCCAAGGTGGCCCCTTGATAGGCCGCGGGGCCAGTCTGGCCGAGGCTTTCAGCTCTATTGGGGGGTGTGTTTCGATTGAGAAAATGAATTCACCTGCGAATTTTCCTACCGCTTAAGCGGAAGATTCAAACTACTGGTGCTATATACAGGTGTGAGTGAGATACTGCCGGCCTGTCCGTTTTCTGCCCAGAACCACTGCCTTATATATGACGCAGCGCAAAATCATCCACGTCGACTGTGATTGCTTCTACGCCGCCATCGAGATGCGCGACGACCCGACCCTGGCGCAAAAGCCCCTGGCGGTCGGCGGTTCGGCAGACCGTCGCGGGGTGATCGCCACCTGCAACTATGAAGCACGGGCCTATGGTGTGCGTTCGGCTATGTCGTCCCGCCATGCCCTGAAGCTGTGCCCGGACCTGACCATCGTCAAGCCGCGCATGGATGCTTATAAAGAAGCATCAAAGGAAATCCAGGCGATCTTTCGCGACTACACCGACCTGATCGAACCGTTGTCCCTGGACGAAGCCTACCTGGACGTCTCCGACAGCCCGCATTTTGGCGGCAGTGCCACGCGCATTGCCCAGGACATTCGCCGGCGGGTCTCCAACCAGTTGCACATCACCGTTTCCGCGGGCGTGGCGCCGAACAAGTTTCTCGCCAAGATCGCCAGCGACTGGAAAAAGCCCAACGGACTGTTTGTGATCACCCCCGACCAGGTGGAAGACTTTGTCTCGGCGCTGCCGGTGAAAAAGCTCCACGGCGTGGGCAAGGTGACGGCCGACAAGCTGGCGCGGCTGGGGATCGAGGACTGCCTGCAACTGCGGGAGTGGAACAAGTTGGCGCTGGTGCGAGAGTTCGGCAGTTTTGGCGAGCGGCTTTGGAGCCTGGCGCGTGGGATTGATGACCGTGTGGTGCAGAACGACAGCCGCCGGCAATCCATCAGCGTGGAAAATACCTACGATGTCGACCTGCCGGACTTGCCCAGTTGCCTGGAAAAACTGCCGGAGCTGATGGACACCCTGGCCGGGCGCATGGCGCGCATCGACAGCAGTTATCGGGCGGGCAAGCCGTTCGTCAAAGTGAAGTTTCACGACTTTACCCAGACGACCCTGGAGCAGGCGGGGGCAGGGCGGGACCTGGAGAGTTACCGGCAGTTGCTGACCCAGGCGTTCAATCGCGGCGACAAGCCGGTGCGATTGCTGGGAATAGGCGTGCGTTTGCTGGATTTGAGCAACGGCAACGAGCAGCTCCAATTCCCCTGGTAGGAACCGAAAACCAAATGTGGGAGCGGGCTTGCTCGCGAATGCTGTGTGTCAGTTGACGCATGTGCTGGCTGACACGCCGCATTCGCGAGCAAGCCCGCTCCCACATTTAAAGGCTTCAGCGTGCTCCGGGATCCGCCACCAGGCGTCCGGCATCCTTGGTCAAGGCCTGCAGGAATTCCTGCTGCAACTCCGGATCATTGCGGGTCAGTTCGATCAGGCTCTGTTCCAGCTCGCTGGCTTCTTCTTCCAGGCCCAGCTCCGACAGGCGCTTGACCCGGTGCACCCACTCGTTGACCTCGTCGTCTTCCAGGTCGTCATAGATCAAACCGTGAGCTTCGAGCAATTTGCCCCGCAGGGTGCCGCTGATGGCCAGGGATGAGTCCGAGTGCACGTCATCCTGGGCATCTTCAACACTGATCTTCAGGGTGCTGATGCGGTTCAGGTCCTGCTCGGCAAACGGGCTGTCCAACAGGTTCAGGCGCAGCACGCCATCGCGGTCGGTGGTCAGCTCATGGGTTTGCTTGCCGGCAGTCACCTGTACCGGGCGCTCGCTCCAGGGCAGGCTCGAATACTCCACGCGCTTGTCGCGCTGGACTTCATCGATACCCGCCAGGTTCTGTTGCGCACGGCCGTTGGATTGCACGTTCATGAACGGGTTGAGCCCGTCCACGCCATAGCTGAGCCAATCCCGGGTCATGCTGGCAGGCAGGTTGCCCAGGGCAAACACATTCGCCACGTTGGCGCCGACGCCCGCCACCAGCGCGACCGCGCCCAGGGGCATCTCATAGAGTTTGCGCCAGGGCTGGTAGGGCGTGTAGCGGTCGTAGCGACGGGTAACTTCGAACTCGGTGACCTCAAAGGTCTTTTGCTCGTGAATGCGCACCCGGCGTTGCGGCAGCTCCAGCACCTTCGGCTCGCCCACGTCGATCTGCAGGCTGTGATCGAGCAATTTGCGCTCGATGCGTTCCTCGTGCTCGCTGCGTTGCGACATTTGGTTGGCGCAGCCGCTGACCAGCAGGGCGCCACATAACGTGGCGCCCCCCAGGGCTATGGTGTTTCGCTTGAACATGACGACTCTTGATCTGGTTTTCAGCGACGAATACGCGCCTGAAGGAAAGACAGCACGTCAGCCACCGGCAACGGTTGGGCCTCGGCTTCGGTCCGGCTCTTGTATTCCAGATTGCCATCGGCCAGGCCGCGGTCACTGACCACGATCCGGTGCGGGATGCCAATCAGTTCCATGTCGGCGAACTTGATGCCCGGGCTGGTTTTCTTGTCCCGATCATCCAGCAGCACTTCAAAACCGGCAGCCGTGAGTTCGGCATACAGTTTGTCGGTGGCTTCGCGTACTTGCTCGGTTTCGTAGCGCAGCGGTACCAGGGCAACCTGGAATGGCGCCAGGGCGTCGCTCCAGATGATGCCTTTCTCGTCGTTGTTCTGCTCGATGGCAGCCGCAACCACGCGGGATACGCCAATGCCGTAGCAGCCCATTTCCAGGGTGATCGGCTTGCCGTTCTCGCCCAGCACTTCGCACTTCATCGCCTTGCTGTACTTGTTGCCCAGCTGGAAGATGTGCCCGACTTCGATGCCGCGCTTGATTTCCAGGGTGCCCTTGCCGTCCGGGCTTGGGTCGCCGGCCACCACGTTGCGCAGGTCGGCCACGGTCGGAACCGGCAGGTCACGTTCCCAGTTCACGCCAAAGTAGTGCTTGTCATCGATGTTGGCACCGATGCCGAAGTCGCTCATCAGCTCGACCGAACGGTCGATGATGATCGGCAATGGCAGGTTCAGCGGGCCCAGGGAGCCGGCACCGGCACCAATGGCGTCGCGCAGTTCGGCGTCGGTGGCCATGACCAGCGGGCTGGCAACGCCTGGCTGCTGGGCGGCCTTGATTTCGTTGAGCTCGTGGTCGCCACGGATTACCAGGGCGATCAGCTTGCCTTCTTCCTCGGCGCGCACGATCAGCGTCTTGATGGTCTTTTCAATCGGCAGATTGAATTTCTCCACCAGGGCCGCGATGGTCTTGGTCTCGGGTGTGTCCACCAGGCGCAGCTCTTCGCTTGGCGCAGGGCGGGAAGTTTCCCGTGGCACGGCTTCGGCTTTCTCGATGTTTGCCGCGTAGTCGGAACCGTTGCTGAACACGATGTCGTCTTCACCGGACTCGGCCAGCACGTGGAACTCGTGGGAGCCGGCACCGCCGATGGAGCCGTTGTCCGCTTCAACCGGGCGGAATTTCAGGCCCAGGCGCGTGAACACATTGCAGTAGGCGGTGTGCATGCGGTCGTAGGTGACCTGCAGGGACGCCTGGTCAGCGTGGAACGAATAGGCGTCCTTCATGATGAATTCGCGGCCGCGCATCAACCCGAAGCGTGGGCGGATTTCGTCACGGAACTTGGTTTGGATCTGATACAGGTTGAGGGGCAGCTGCTTGTAGCTGCTCAACTCGTTGCGCATCAGGTCGGTGATCACTTCTTCGTGGGTCGGGCCGGCGCAGAAGTCCCGGCCATGACGATCCTTGAAGCGCAGCAATTCAGGGCCGTACTCTTCCCAGCGCCCGGATTCCTGCCACAGCTCAGCCGGTTGGGTGCTCGGCATCAACACTTCCAGAGAGCCGGCAGCGTTCATTTCTTCACGAACGATGGCTTCGACCTTGCGCATCACCTTCAAGCCCATGGGCAGCCAGGTGTACAGGCCCGAGGCCAGTTTGCGGATCATGCCGGCGCGCAGCATCAGCTGATGGCTGATCACGACCGCGTCGGAAGGCGTTTCTTTCTGTGTGGCGAGCAAATATTGACTGGTGCGCATGGTAGGCCGTTGTCGGTTGCTTGGACTTGAAATGACTTGGGATTGTACGGGCGCTTGCTGCCGACGTACAGGCATCTGGTTGCTGGAGCAGGGCTTCTGTGGGAGCTGGCATGCCTGCGATGCAGGCAACACGGTGTGTCAGTTACACCGCGGTGATGCAATCGCAGGCAAGCCAGCTCCTACAGTGATTCGTTTTCCTCGGGAGGATTCAAGCGAATCCGCCGGCTTTCCTGAAACCAGTGCAAGGCGATCAGGACCAGCGTCGGCACACCCAGCAGGCAGGTGATCATGAAGAAGTTGTGGTAACCGAACTTCTCGACCATCACCCCCGAATACCCGCCGATCAAGCGCGGCAGCAGCAACATGATCGAACTGAGCAGGGCGTATTGGGTGGCGGAGAACTTCAGGTTGGTCAGGCTCGACAGGTACGCGACAAACGCCGAGGTCGCCATGCCTGAACTGAAGTTATCCAGGGAAATGGTGAAAATCAGCATCTGCAGGTCCGGGCCCATGTCGGCGAGCATCACGAACAGCAGGTTGGTGCCGGCCGATGCAATGCCGCCGATGAACAGGATCGGCAGAATCCCGAAGCGCACGATCAACAGGCCACCCATGCCGGCGCCCAGCAAGGTCATGATCAGGCCGAAGACTTTGCTGACACCGGCGATCTGGTCCTTGGTAAAGCCCTGGTCGATATAGAACACGTTGGCCATTACGCCCATTACCGTGTCCGACATGCGGTAGGTGGCAATCAGCCCCAACAGCAGGAAGGCCTGCCAGCGGTAGCGCAGGATAAAGTCGTTGACCGGCGTGAGCACCGGCGCCAGGCCCCGGCGGCCCATGGTCGACAGGCACAGCGTGGTCAGGATGATGTAGAGGATGGCCCGCAGGAACGCGCGATCTTCCAGCAGCAGGTCCAGCAGGCTGACCCCATGGAACAGCACGCTGGCGAAGTCAGTGTTGTACAGCTGGGTGAACATCGCCGGTACCGAGACCAGCAGCACGATCAACACGAACACCGAGACCAGCTGGTGAGCAAAGCTGTAGCGCCCGGCCTGCAATTGGGTACGCAGCGGCACATTGGGTTCGCGCATGAACAGCGTGGTCAGCAGCGCAGGCACCATCAGTGCACCAAACAGCACGTACGTACCGGCCCATGCCGAATGCTTGTAGTTGAACCCGGTGGAACCGAAGCCTTCGGCAAAAAACAGCGCACCTGCGGTGGCAAGCAGCGCGGCCACGCGATAACCGGACATATAGCTGGCGGCAAGCGCGGCCTGCTGGCTGTCGCTGGCGATTTCCAGGCGGTAGGCGTCTACGGCGATGTCTTGCGTGGCGGAAGCGAAGGCCACGATCACGGCAATGGCGATCAGCCAGGACAGATGCTTTTGCGGATCACAGAAACCCATGCCGATCAATCCGAGGATCACCAGCGTCTGGGACAGTACCAGCCAGGAGCGACGACGTCCGAGCTTGCCGAGCAGTGGCAGGCGCCATTGGTCGAGCAGGGGCGACCAGACCCACTTGAAGGCATAGGCCAGGCCGATCAGGCTCGCATAACCGATGGTTTCGCGGGCCACGCCGGCCTCGCGCAACCATACCGAGAGCGTCGAGAACACCAACATGTAAGGCAAGCCGGCAGCAAAGCCGAGCAGCAACAGCACTAACGTCGAGGGGCTGGCATAGGCGGCGAGCGCGGCGCGCCAGGTTTTACGGGGCATGGGCTGGAGTCTGCCTCAGAATTACGCAAATAAAGCGCGCACTCTAACCGCTGTGCTCTACCGGGCGCCAGCCATGACGCTGAATATCAACACGATTGTTCAGGATGCTGACGCCTTCGCCGCGCAAACGCGCACGTTGCTCGTCACCCGAGGCACTGCCCACCGGCAGACTTATCCGACCACCGGCACCCAGCACGCGATGCCAGGGCAGTTTGGTGTCCTCGGGCAGTTGGCTCAGGGTGCGACCCACCCAACGTGCGGCGCGACCCAAACCGGCGAGGTGTGCCAGCTCCCCGTAGCTGATCACGCAGCCTTCGGGCACTTGGGCGAGGGTCAGGTACAGCACAGTGCGGCGCATTTCAGCGGGGCTTTGCGGAGCGTCGGTCAGTTCGTTCACGGTGGCATATCCGATGAAAATATCCGTCTATTTGTAAGAAATTTCTGCAAAATGGGGGGCTGAGAGCGGAACTCGATACGAATACCCGAGTCAGTCCTTGCTAAGAAGTTATCCACCCCGATAATGCCCGTTTTTTCGTCAAACTCGAGCCCCATATCCGCTTATGTTGTCCAGAACCCTGCTGTGCCTCGCTGTCTTCAGCGCCTCCACCCCGTTGCTCGCCGACACCGTCTGGTTGAAGAACGGTGACCGCCTGACCGGCAAGATCAAGGTTTTCGACGGTGGCAAGCTGCTGATCCAGACCGACTATGCCGGCGCGATCCCGGTGGACTGGAAGCAGGTCAAGACCCTGGAGAGCGATCAGGAATTGCTGGTCAAGCAGGATGCCTACAGCGGTGAGAAGGCCAAGTCCCTGCAGCCGGCCGACGATGGCAAGGTCATCCTGGCCAACGGCGAGGCGCCCAAGACCGTCGAGCTGGCGAGCATCCAGCAGATCATCAAGCCCAAGCCGGTGATCGAGGACCTGGTGTGGAAGGGCAATGTCGATATGGCGCTGGACTACAAGCGCGCGGAAAAAGACACCAACGACTACGACATCGACTTCAAGACCACTGCCCGCCATGGCCAGTGGCGCCATACCGCCGAGGGCGAGTACAACCGCGAATTCCAGGACGACGTGACCACCACCGACAACTGGGCGCTGGAGTACGACCTGGACCGGTTTATTACCGAACACTGGTTCTGGCAGGGCCGCTTGACCTACAAGCGCGACAAGGTCGAGGACCTGTCCCGCCAGCGCACCGTGGGTACCGGCCCGGGCTACCAATTCTGGGATGACGAACTGGGCGCGTTCTCCCTCGGTTCGCTGGTCAACCGCACCGACTATGAATACCAGGACGGCGGCAAGGACAACTTCTATTCGCTGGCCATGAAGTGGAACTACAACCGCTACCTGGTGGGCAAGACCGTTGAATTCTTCACCAATGGCGAAGTGGGCAAACCGCTGGCCGGGCCGTCCGAGTACTCCCTGGATGCGGAAATGGGCTTGCGCTACAAAGTCACCGAGTGGGCCTCCCTCAACCTCAAGGCCGAGCGCGACATTATTAGTGGCGACTCGGAAAGCGCGTTGAGCAAGACCCGCTACACCGCAGGGTTCGGCGTCGCCTGGTAACGAGCCGCCTGGTAATTAAAGGCGTAACCCGCCGTCCATTTCCAGAATCCGCCCGGTGTAGTAGTCGTTCTCGAAGATATACGCCGCTGAATGGGCAATCTCCTCAGGCCGCCCCATGCGCTTGAGGGGAATGCCGGCGGTCATCTTCTCCAAGGCCTCGGGCTTCATGCCCAGCGTCATCTCGGTCTCGATAAACCCCGGTGCGATGCCCGCCACGCGGATGCCGTAGCGCGCCAACTCCTTGGCCCAGGTCACAGTGGCGGCCGCTACACCGGCCTTGGCGGCGGAGTAGTTGGTCTGCCCGACATTGCCGGCCCGCGAGATCGACGAGATATTGATAATGGTGCCCTGGTTCTTCAGCTCCACCATTTTTGCCGCCACCTCACGGGTGCACAGGAACACCCCGGTAAGGTTGACATCGATCACCGCCTGCCACTGGGCCAGGCTCATCTTGGTCATCTCGCCGTCCTTGACCTTGAGCAGCAAGCCATCACGCAAGATCCCGGCGTTGTTGATCAAGCCGTTGATCGCACCGAAGTCTTCGGCGATCTGTGCCACGGTGTAGGTCACCTGCTCTTCATTCGCCACGTTGCACAGATAGGCGCGTGCCTTCACCCCATGGGCCTGGCAGGCGGCCACCGCCTGGTCGAGTTTTTCCTGATTGAGGTCCACCAGCGCCAGGTTGGCACCTTTGGCGGCAAAATACTCGGCCATGGAGCGGCCCAAACCCTGGCAACCGCCGGTGATAATGATTACTTTGTCGTTGAGATGCATTCGCAAGTCCTGTGGGCAGAATTAAGCGGCTATCCAAGTTTGTTTTTTGACGAAATTTATCGAAGGAGTCATAAGTTGAGCGCGCACGTTGCCAAGAATGCCCGAGAACTACTGCTCAAGGAATACCGTGGGGCACTCGCCACCTTGTCCAAGGCCATGCCCGGTTTCCCTTTTGGCTCGGTGGTGCCGTATTGCCTGGACGCCGAGGGTCGGCCGCTGATCCTGATCAGCCGTATCGCCCAGCACACCCACAACCTGCAGAAAGACCCCAAGTGCTCGTTGCTGGTCGGTGAGCGTGAGGCGGACGACGTGCAAGCGGTAGGGCGTCTGACCTACCTCGCCGAGGCCGAAAAGCTCGAAGACGGCGCTGCGATTGAAGCCGCCGCCGAGCGTTATTACCGCTATTTCCCGGACTCGGCGAACTACCACAAGGCCCATGATTTTGACTTCTGGGTGCTCAAGCCGGTGCGCCATCGTTATATCGGCGGGTTCGGCGCGATCCACTGGGTCGACCAACTGACCCTGGCCAATCCGTTTGCCGGCAAGGCCGAGCTGAGCATGGTCGAGCACATGAACAGCGACCACACCAAGGCGATTGCCCACTATGTCGAACTGGCCGGCCTGCCGACCTCCGAGCCTGCGCAACTGGCCGGTATCGACAGCGAAGGCATGCACTTGCGCATTGGCCAGGCCCTCTACTGGCTGCCCTTTGCCGAGCCTTGCAACACGCCGACACAAGTACGCGAAGCCTTGGTTTTCCTGGCTCACGCCGAGGTCTGGCCGAAAAAAGCAGCCGCTGAAGCTTGAATTCACGAAACGGCGACGTCATCTAAGGTGAAGTAGCAAGGCATTCTTGCGTTGAGGAACCATTTGATGCGCCCTTTTTTGTTGCTTTTTTTGTTGTTTCCGGTGCTTGAGCTGTTCGTATTCGTACAAGTCAGCGGGGCAATCGGGTTTTTCCCGGCGCTGCTGCTGATCATTCTCGGCTCGATGCTCGGCGTTCTGGTGCTGCGCGTCGCCGGCCTGGCCACGGCGCTGCGTGCCCGTGAAAGCCTGAATCGCGGCGAACTGCCGGCCCAGACCATGCTCGAAGGCCTGATGATGGCGTTGGCCGGTGGCCTGTTGATCCTGCCGGGCTTCATCAGCGATGTGGTTGGCCTTGTGATGTTGCTGCCATTCACTCGCAAGCTGCTGGCGGGCAAGATGCGCCAGCGTGCCGAAGAGGCTGCGATCCGCCAGCGCGCCTTCGCCGACGATCTGCAACCCCGTGGTGGCCCGGCCCCGCGCCAGCCACTGGGACGTGAAGGTGACGTGATCGAAGGCGAGTTCGAACACCGCGACCCCAAGTAATCCCCTCACTGGCACGGCACCCGCGGGTGCCGTGCGGCTTTTGAAGACGCCCCCCGACACAAAAATTTTCATCTCGGTACCCTTGTAATAAGCTTATGCGCCCTTATGTAACGGTCACCGCAAGGTTTCTGGTGGCGACACCAGACAGACTTCCGCGTTTCGCACCGCGAACCGCGACCGGCACCGCCGGAATTTAACTAGCCGGAATTGACACCGGCCGATGAAAAACACAATTAGGAGAGATCGACAATGAGCAAGCTTCGTCCTCTGCATGACCGCGTCGTCATCCGTCGCAGTGAAGAAGAAAAGAAAACCGCTGGCGGTATCGTGCTGCCAGGTTCGGCTGCTGAGAAAGCCAACCACGGTGTGATTCTCGCTGCTGGCCCAGGCAAGACCCTGGAAAACGGTGAAGTGCGTGCGCTGGCTGTGAAAGTGGGTGACAAGGTTGTTTTCGGCCCTTACTCCGGCAGCAACACTGTGAAAATCGACGGCGAAGACCTGCTGGTAATGGCTGAGAACGAGATTCTCGCTGTTCTGGAAGGCTGATTTCCCCGCTCATCTTCCCGTTACTACAAAGTATTTAAGGAATATCGATCATGGCTGCTAAAGAAGTTAAATTCGGCGATTCCGCCCGTAAGAAAATGCTCGCCGGTGTGAACGTCCTGGCTGACGCAGTAAAAGCGACCCTGGGCCCTAAAGGCCGTAACGTGATCATCGAGAAGAGCTTCGGCGCTCCGACCATCACCAAGGACGGCGTTTCCGTCGCCAAAGAAATCGAGCTGAAAGATCGCTTCGAAAACATGGGCGCGCAGCTGGTCAAAGACGTTGCCTCCCGTGCCAACGATGACGCAGGCGACGGCACCACCACCGCGACCGTCCTGGCTCAGTCGATCGTCAACGAAGGCCTGAAAGCCGTCGCTGCCGGCATGAACCCGATGGACCTGAAACGCGGCATCGACAAGGCGACCATCGCCATTGTCAAAGAGCTGAAGTCCCTGTCCAAGCCATGCGCTGACACCAAGGCAATCGCTCAGGTCGGCACCATCTCGGCCAACTCCGACAGCTCCATCGGCGACATCATTGCCGAAGCCATGGAAAAAGTCGGTAAAGAAGGCGTGATCACCGTTGAAGAAGGCTCGGGCCTGGAAAACGAACTGTCGGTTGTTGAAGGCATGCAGTTCGACCGTGGCTACCTGTCCCCGTACTTCGTCAACAAGCCAGACACCATGACCGCCGAGCTCGACGGCCCGCTGATCCTGCTGGTTGACAAAAAGATCTCCAACATCCGTGAACTGCTGCCAGTTCTGGAAGCTGTTGCCAAGGCCGGTCGCCCACTGCTGATCGTTTCCGAAGACGTTGAAGGCGAAGCCCTGGCGACTCTGGTTGTGAACAACATGCGCGGTATCGTGAAAGTGGTTGCTGTCAAGGCACCTGGTTTCGGCGATCGTCGCAAGGCAATGCTGCAGGACATCGCTGTTTTGACTGGCGGTACCGTTATCTCCGAAGAGATCGGCCTGAGCCTGGAAAGCGCTACCCTGGAACACCTGGGTAATGCCAAGCGCGTCACCGTGACCAAGGAAAACACCACCGTGATCGACGGTGCTGGTGTTGAAGCTGACATCCAGGCACGTGTTACCCAGATCCGCGCTCAAGTGGCTGATACCACTTCCGACTACGACCGTGAAAAACTGCAAGAGCGTCTGGCCAAGCTGTCCGGCGGCGTTGCAGTGATCAAGGTTGGCGCGGGTTCCGAAGTTGAAATGAAAGAGAAGAAAGCCCGCGTTGAAGACGCCCTGCACGCTACCCGTGCAGCCGTTGAAGAAGGCGTGGTACCTGGCGGTGGCGTGGCACTGGTTCGCGCTCTGCAGGCTATCTCCGAGCTGAAAGGCGACAACGCTGACCAAGACGTCGGTATCGCTCTGCTGCGTCGCGCTGTTGAAGCACCTCTGCGCCAGATCGTTGCCAACTCCGGCGACGAGCCAAGCGTAGTGGTCGACAAGGTTAAGCAGGGTTCGGGTAACTTCGGTTACAACGCTGCTACCGGCGAATACGGCGACATGATCGAAATGGGCATCCTGGACCCGGCTAAAGTGACTCGTTCGGCTCTGCAAGCGGCTTCGTCGATTGCCAGCTTGATGATCACCACTGAAGCAATGATCGCCGAGATCAAAGAAGATGCTCCAGCTGGCGGCGGTATGCCAGACATGGGCGGTATGGGCGGCATGGGCGGCATGATGTAAGCCAGCCTTACCCCGATACTGAAAAACCCCGCCTGCAGCGATGCAGGCGGGGTTTTTTTATGCTGATCGTTCCCACGCTCTGCGTGGGAATGCCGCCAGGGACGCTCCGCGTCTCTCTTTACGCGCACGCCTCAGCTGACGCCGCGACGCCCCAGCAGTTTCTTGAACATGAAGCCGCGAGCCAGCATCAGGTGCGAGGCGGGCGGCAAAGATGCCACGGGTCCCGGTGCCGCAGAGCCGGATGACGGACGGACAGGCACGTGTGCGGTTTTTTTGAGGGGCGCCGGTTGGGGCCGCTCCCAATGGCCGGACATGACCACCATGCCCAGCAGTTTGAGGGTATTGCCGTAATAGTCATGGTCACGGATGGACCGGCGTTGCAGGTTGTCCCAAAGGTTATTGAGCCACAGCTGATTGTTGGGGCTGATCATTGCGCTGACCCCGAGCGCCGCCACAAAGGCTGGCTCATTCTGCGCTTCCTCGATCGCACTGCCGTCGATTCGGTAGCCACTGTTGAAGTTGCCCGGCTCATCGTGGGTGGTGGCGCGTGCCCAGCGGTTGAAGGTGGTCAAGGTGTACAGCGCACGCGGGTCACCGTACATCAGGTAATCCAGGCCGATGCGCCACGGGTAGCGGGCCGCGTTCCACGAATAGCTGCCGTCGTATGGGCCTTCCACCAGATCGGGCCGCGCCGGGGTGATCGAGGTGTCCAGGTGGCTGATGAAGTCCGGCACCAGCCCGCTGTTGGCGCTGTACCGTTGGGTAAAGTCACTGATGATCGAATAGGTCTTGTCGCGCACCGCCTGCCAGCGCTTGTCCCCGGTCATGGTGAAAAAGCTGTAGAGGTGCGACTGCATGAAGTCCGAGCTGCGGGTGGTGTACTCAAGCTCTGCGTCACCGTCGGTACCGGCCCAGTCGCCGAGCATCAGGTGCTGAGTCCTGGGGTGCACCTCGTGTTTCATGATCGCCGCCATCACCGTGTTGGCCTCGCTGCGATAGTCAATGGTGCCCTCGCTGCCCCATTTCTGATCCGCCAGCAGCAGGGCGTAGGCGATGTCCAGGTCGCCATCGGTGGCACTGACGTCACCACGGAAAGGGTCGGTGGAGTCGCCGCATCCCTCGGTCTGGTTCCAGGCCATCAGGCCGGGATCGGACGCTGCCGGGTGATCCTGGAAGTAGCGCACCATGCCGTCGAAAACTCGTTGGGCCTGGTCATCGTAGTCGGCCATCATCACGGCAAGCAGCATGCCGTAGCCATGGGCCTCGGACACGGTGATGGTGTTGGGCGCGGCGCCACCACCCACGGGTTTGTGGTCGGCGTTGACCTTGATGAAATACCGGCCGCTGCCGCATTCCCCCGACAGGTAAACCGCCTTCCAGTCCTTGTAGAACGTGACCAGTTGTTGATCCATGGTCGCCTGGGGCTGGCGATTGGGCAGGATGGTGCCGGGGTAGTAGGGCGCGTGGACATTCTGGGCCGCAACGCCGCCTGACCATGAACCGGCGGCCATGCACAGTGATAACAGCAGCGTGGGCAGATGCCGTCTAGGGTGACGCATGAGCTGACTCTCCAACCTGATCCAAAGGGCAAGGTCGCGAGGTTAGCGGCAGCGCGGATGTTCCACTGTCACAGGCTGTAACAGCCTAGGCCGGGCGCAGTGCGAGGGTCAGGGTCAGGCGTGCGCCGCCCAACGGGCTGCGGGTGATCGACAGCTCACCCCCGTGCCAATGGGTGGCGCGCTTGGCCAGTGCCAGGCCGAGGCCAAATCCGCTGGGCTCGTCGCCGCCCATGGCCAGGCGCACGAAGGGTTCGAAGATCTTTTCGCGGTTTTCCGGCAGCACGCCCGGGCCGTCATCATCCACATGCAGCACCAGGTGCTGGCCCTGGCACGCAGCGCTGACGTTCACCCGTTCGCGGGCGTAGTTAATGGCGTTGCTTAACAGGTTGCGCACGATCAGATGCAGCAGGGCGCGGTCGCCGATCAGTTCCAGGTCGGCCGGGTCGGTGTCCAGGGTCAGCAAGCGATGGTGCCCGTCCAGCAGGGCAAACTCCTGCTGCAGCCAGGCATGGAGATTGATTGGCTCATGCTGCAGGTCGCTGGGTGCATCGGCCAGCCGGGCAAAGGCGAGGCTGGCGCGAACCAGCGACTCCAGTTCTTCGATATCGGTGTGCAGGCGCTCTTGCAGGCGGGTGCGGGTGTCGGGGTCGGCGCTTTTACTCAGCAGTGCCAGGGCAAAACGCATCCGCGCCAGGGGTGTGCGCAGTTCGTGGGACACCGCCTGGGAAACCTCCCGGTGGCGTTCGCCCATCGAGCTGATGTCCAGCGCGTGCCGTTGCAAGGTCAGCAGCAGCGGCGCCCACTCCTGGCTCATCGCGGGCAGCAGCGTGTTGGGCGAGCGGGCGAGGGTAGCAATGCAGGCATTGAGGGCATCGAGGTCATGGGTGTATTTGCGCCGGGCACGCAGGGCAATCCAGAGAAACAGCAGTACCGGCAGGCCGGCGACACAGGCGGTCACCCAGTACACCGGATATTGCAGCAGGTCCTTCACTTCGGCGGTTCCCCACAAGGGGCCGAATTGAATCACCGTGTCATCGTCCAGCGGGAAGTAGGTGACGTCCTCATCACTGTTCTGCGCCGGCTGATGGTGGTCGAGCATCACAATAGCTTCAGGCGGCAGCTCGATATCATCCTTTTTCACCAGGCTCACCGGGTACTGAAAGCGTGCTTGCAGTGACTCGATGCGCGCCTCCCGTTGTTCGGCGGGCAAGGCCTTGAGTTGCTCGGCAACCAGATAACCCGGCCCGGCCATCAGCCGCAGAAAACTGTAGTCCCCGATAAACACCGAGGCGTTCGAGCACAACCACAACAGGTAAAAAGTGAGGGCGGCCCAGCTGGTGCCGGCCGCGATGGCCATCCACGGGCGGACTTTAGACAGCATGCTGGCTCCCGGTCGGGATTTCGACGAACAGGTATCCCTGCGCCGTGATGGTCTGGATGGTCACGGGGCACTCAAGACTCATCAGCTTTTTGCGCAAGCGCGACACCCGCATATCAATCGATCGGTTCAGCCCGTCGTACTCCAGGCCGCGCAGGCGCTGGAGCAGCTTTTCCCGGGTCAGCAATACGCCGCAATGGCGGGCAAAGATGGCGAGCAACTCGAATTCGGCCACCGAAAACTGCAAGGGCGCCTCGCCAAGCCAGGCGAAGTGGTTGTTCAGGTCCAGCCGAAAAGCGCCCCACTGGTAGTAACTGCGGGGGGCCTGGGGATGGCGGCGCAGCAGCGAGCGGATCCTTGCCAGCAACAGTTGCGGGTCGATTGGCTTGACCACGTAGTCGTCGGCCCCGGCGGCAAACCCCACCAATTGTTCGGCGTTCTCGTCCAGGGCCGTCATCATCAGGATCAGCCCAGGGTAGTGGTCGCGAATCTGTCGGCACAGGGTAAAACCGTCGATGCCCGGCAGCATCACATCGAGGATCAACAGTGCCGGCTGTTCATCCTGGATACGCTGGGCGGCGTGGTCGCCACGGTGTTCCACTGCGACGGTAAAGCCTTCGGCGCGCAGGAACTCGGCCGTCAGTGCCGCCAGGGGCAGGTCGTCTTCGATCAGCAACAGGGTATCGGACATGGCTCAGCAGGATCGTTGCCAAAAAGTGCGCAGAGTGTTGCGCCCTTGCCCCCGGCTAGGCAAGGGCTGTTCATCACGGCGTCACGGGCTGCTTGCGGAAGGCGGGCTGCGGTGTTTTCACCGGCCGGTACAGCAGGAAGTAATAGGCGCCCAAACAAATCAGCCAGCTGAAAATTGCCGTCCACACGTTGTGGGAAAGAAAGTGCGCCCCTTGCATCGTGCGGCTCACCGAAAGCACCGTGCCCAGGCCCAGCGCAAACAGGAACGCCGAGCGCGCCATCCGCGGTCGGCGATCCCTCAGGGCAAAAAACAACGCAAACAGCGCAAACCCGGTCGCCGCATGTCCGCCCGGCCAGCAACGGCCAGGCTTGTCGGTCGGCGGCCTGGGGCTCAGCAGTTCGCTGTACGTCTCCTGGCCGCCAAACTCCTTGACGCTCCACGGGCATTGCACCCCGGTCACCGTCTTCAACGGTGAAACGAACGAGGTGGCCAGTGCCAGCGACAGCACCAGGCAGCCCAGTTCTCGGCGATAGGGTTTGAGTCGCTCAAAGACAAAGGCCCCGGCAAACCCGGCGATTGCCAGCACCGAAAACACGATCACCATCTGCTTGGCGCGATCGTGAAGAATGTCCTCCAGAAAAAAACTGTGCCGGCCCACGAAGCCGCCTTCGGACGCGTCGTAAAACAGCCTGGCGATGTCCATGTCCAGCGACGTCAGCTCCAGCAGCAACATGGCCACCGCCAGAACGGCAGGCACACCGAGGCACAGCCAGAAGTTGAGGGGTTGGGATAACGGACGAACAGCGATTGCGTGCATGGCGAACTCAGACTCTAAAAAAAGCCCCGGTCAGACCTGGCCGGGGCATTTTGGTTAGCGTGTACTCACTTGGGGAACCTCGTCCTTGGGCACCCTCCAGCTCAGCAACTGTTGCTTGTAGCCATAACTGGCGCCCTGGTAGTAGGTGATGGCCCGCTGGATCAACGGGTCATCGCTGCCAACGCGGATTTCGTGGCTGTCGCCCAGGGCCTGGTCATGCCGACGCAAGCCTTGGCGCGGGCTGAGAATCGCCAGGTCCTTGCCGTCGAACAACCCCAGGTACTGGTAATTGCCGACCACTACCCGTGGCGGCAGCGGGTTGTCTTGCAGCAGGTTGCGGCCAAAGAACGTCGACTCGTAGCTCAGGTTCAGCAAGCCCAGCAGGGTCGGGGCGAGGTCGATCTGGCTGGCCAGCTTCGCGTTCTCGCCGGCGTCTACCAGCTTGGGTGCGTAGATGAACAGCGGGATCTGGTAGTTGACCATCGGCAGGTCTTCCTTGCCGGCGCTGCCCGCCGTGTGGTCGGCGACGAAGATAAAGATCGTGTTGTCGAACCAGGGTTTCTGGCGCGCCGCCTCCAGGAACTGGCCGATGGCATGGTCGGTGTACTTCACCGCGCCGTCGCGACCGTCACCGGATTTGATATCAATGCGGCCAGCCGGATAGGTATACGGACGGTGGTTGGAGGTGGTCATCAGTTGCAGCAGGAATGGTTGCTGCTTGGCGTAGTCGGCGTCCGCCAGTTTCAGCGTCTGTTTATAGAGGTCTTCGTCGGCCATGCCCCAGGCGTTTTTAAAGCTGATTTCGGATTCGGGCACGCTGCTCTGGTCGACCACGCGGTAACCGTTGCCGCTGAAAAACGCGTTCATGTTGTCGAAGTAGCCCCGGCCGCCGTAGACAAACACGCTGTCGTAGCCGATGGCGTTGAGCTGCTGGCCCAGGCTGCCGAAACCGCTTTCCCGGCCGATACGCTTGACGATGGAGCGCCCGGGCGTTGGCGGGATGGCCAGGGTGATAGCTTCCAGGCCGCGGTCGGTGCGGGTGCCGGTGGCGTAGAAGTTATTGAAGTACAGGCTCTGTTTGCGCAGCGCATCGAGGTTGGGCGTGAGGTTATTCGGGTCGCCGTTGCTGCCCATGTACTTGGCACTGAAGCTTTCGATGGTCACCAGCACGATGTTGGGTTTGCGCAGCGTGCCCGGGTTGGTAATGGCGCGACGGATATCCAGCGGATCCGTGCCGATAAACCTTGCGTTGGGCTCGCTGAGTTCGGCGCGCAACTGCTTGGCGACTACATCCGCCGGCAGGCTCTTGTAGAACTGGGTGTAGTCCAGTTCGTTGTTACGGAAAGCGGCGAAGAACTGATAGGGGCCGTTGCTGGCCAATTCGTTGTTGTAGGCGTTACCGCCCTGGCTGCGCGGGCTGTCCTGGTTGATCACTTGCAGGCTCAGGCCGGCCACCAGCAACAGGCCAAGGGCACTGAGCAGACGCTTGCGCATCGCAGGCAACGGCGCGTCCATGGCCGCGTTGAACGGTTTACGCAAGGCCACGCTCAAGACGATCGCCATCACGGCCAGCAGACTCAGCAGCTTGCCGATCGGATACGACTCCAGCAGGTTGTTCAGCACTTCCTTGGAGTAGACCAGGTAATCCACGGCAATAAAGTTGAAGCGCACGCCGAACTCGTCCCAGAACAGCCATTCGGCCACGCTGGTGAAAAGCATGGCGAACAGGCTGACGGTGAGTACCGCCTGCAGGAACCAGCGATGGCCGCGACGGCGCCACAAGCTTGGCGGGCACAGCAGCAAATACAGGCCCAGGGGCAGGGCGGCATAGGCGAGGAAGCCGAGGTCATAGAGCAGGCCCACGCCGAATACCGGCAGCAGGTTACCGCTCACTTCATCCAGATGGGTTACCAGCAGCACGCTGCGGGTCAGTAGAAAAACCACCAGCCAGGCACCGGTTACCAACAGCAAATAGCGCATTGGCGCTGTTTTGGGAAAACCCATGTCAATGTTCCTTATTTTCGATGGGCGCGATCTTCGCGCTGACACTGTAGTCAGGTTGTGAACCTATAGTGAAAAACTCGTTAAGTCTCGCAATCGGTTGAAAACAGTAATCGGCGCGGCCTTCAGGCCTAGCCGTGAGCCATACTTGGCCTTAAGCTGCGCGAGCCAACACGGCCGTTACCGCGTACGGAGACACTGCCCATGCGAATTTTATTGGTTGAAGACAACCGCGATATTCTGGCCAACCTGGCCGATTACCTGGGGCTGAAGGGCTACACCGTAGACTGTGCGCAGGACGGTTTGTCGGGCCTGCACCTGGCTGCCACCGAACATTACGACCTGATCGTGCTCGACATCATGCTGCCTGGCATTGATGGCTACACCCTGTGCAAACGCCTGCGTGAAGACGCGCGCCGGGACACGCCGGTGATCATGCTCACCGCCCGCGACCAGCTGGATGACCGGCTGCAGGGCTTCAAGTCCGGCGCCGATGACTACCTGCTCAAGCCGTTTGCGCTGTCGGAGCTGGCCGCGCGTATCGAAGCAGTGCTGCGTCGTGCCCAGGGCGGCGGGCGCCGTGCCTTGCAGGTGGGTGACCTGAACTACGACCTCGACACCCTGGAAGTCACCCGCGAAGGGCGCCTGCTCAAGCTCAACCCGGTCGGCCTGAAGCTGTTGGCGGTGCTGATGCAGAAAAGCCCGCATGTATTGCGCCGTGAGATTCTCGAAGAAGCCCTGTGGGGCGATGACTGCCCGGACAGCGACAGCCTGCGCAGCCATGTCCATCAACTGCGTCAGGTGATTGATAAACCCTTCGCCAAGCCGTTGCTGCAAACGGTGCACGGTGTGGGTTATCGCCTGGCCGAGGGTCGTGATGGAGTTTAAGCAAAGCCTTGCCCAACGGATCATCATCGCCTTCGCCTTGATGAGCGCGTTGGTGGCGGGGGCCTTCGCCATGGGCATCGTCGCAACGGTGCACCTGGTGGAAGAAAAACTCATTTCGGCAGGCCTGGGCGGTGACTTGCAACGCCTGTTGCTGATGGACAGCGTCGAGGACTGGAGCCATCGCCCCGAGCCCGACCAGTTGTTCTACTTCAGCGGCGGCCCCGGCGATTTCGAACTGCCCAAGGACTTGCGCCACCTCGACGCCGGTTTTCACGAGGTGTTCCGCGAACAGCTTTCCTACCACGCAATGGTCGAAATCGTTGACGGTCGCCGTTATGTCCTGCTGCAAGACCAGAGCGATTTTGAAGAACGCGAGCGCGTGCTGTTTGCTGTCGTGCTGGTGGGGTTTGTACTCAGCCTGGCGCTGGCGGTATTTCTCGGTTGGGTACTGGCGCGCAAGGTAATGGCGCCAGTCGTACGCCTGGCCCGCCAGGTGCGGCACCGCGACCAGTTACTTGGCCTGGCACCCCCGCTGGCGCCGGATTACGCCGCGGATGAAGTCGGCGAATTGGCCGTGGCCTTCGACGCCACCCTGGGCCGTTTGCGCCAGGCATTGTCCCGGGAGCAACTGTTTACCAGTGACGTGAGCCACGAATTGCGCACCCCGCTGATGGTGCTCGCCAGTTCCTGCGAACTGTTGCTGGAGAACCCCGCGATTGACCAGCGCGGCCGCAAGCAGGTCGAGCGCATTGCGCGGGCCTGTGAAGAAATGCGCGAACTGGTGCAGACCTTCCTGATGCTGGCCCGTGCCCAGCGCGAGGAGGCCGGCATGTCGCCCCAGGCCAATCTTGCCCAGGTGGCCGAGGACCTGCTGGGGATCTGGCGTGAGCCGATCGAGCGCAAAGGCCTTGAGCTGATCTATCAACCGGGCAATCCACTGGATACCCGCTACAACGCGACCTTCCTGCACGCGGTCATGGGCAACCTGTTGCGTAATGCCCTGCACTACACCGAGCATGGCTTGATCCGCCTTACCCTGGAACCGAGCGGTTTTGTGGTGGAAGACACTGGCGTGGGCATTCCCGAGGACAAGCGCGAAGCGATGTTCGAACCGTTTGTGCGTGGCAGTGAAAAGCGCGGTGAAGGCCTCGGCCTGGGTTTGTCCTTGGTTCAGCGCATCTGCGAGAACCAGGGTTGGAGCGTCAGCCTCAGCACCATGGAGCCCAACGGCTGCCGCTTTCACGTCGAATTGAGTCAGGTCAAAGCCTGATGCCTGCCCTGCCGCTAAGCTGCGGCAGACTTCCTGATTTTCGCCGAAGATGGCATCATGCCACGACTTGTGTCTGCAAAGTTTTGTAATGTATACGATTCGACAGGACAAGTTTTTCACAACGTGTTGACCTGTTGATCACAGGATTCTTTTTAAGGTTGTAGGCATCAGTAACTGGAGACCCGGTGATGCCTACCCCGATCAAGCTCGAATTTTCCGAAAAGTACGACGATCAGCACGCGCAGAATTATTTACTCAAACATCAGGACAATCTGGCTCGCCGGTTGTCCCACAAACGCGACGAGCAATTGGCCCGTGGTGCGCTGGCCATGGCCGGTGAGCCTGGCCTGGTGCTGGACCTGCCATGTGGTGCCGGGCGTTTCTGGCCGTTGCTGGCAGAAAAGCCCAACCGCGTGATCATCGGCGCCGACAACTCCGCGTCGATGTTGAAGATTGCCACCGTCGCCCAACCGGCGGATGTGGTGAAACGGGTACGCCCCTTGCAAACGTCTGCCTTTGATATCGATTTGCCAGATAATGCGGTCGACAGTATTTTCTGCATGCGCTTGATGCACCACATTGGTGACCCCGAGCACAGGCTGGCAATACTGCGCGAATTTCAGCGTGTTACCCGTGACAGCGTGATTATCTCGCTGTGGGTGGACGGCAACTTCAAGGCGTGGAAACGCAAGCGTGCCGAAGTGCGCCGTCGCAAAAAAGGTGAGCAGGAAGGTTACCAAAATCGGTTCGTGTTACCGGCTGCTACTGTTGAGGCAGAGTTTGAGCAAGCCGGTTTCCGTGTTCAGGAATCCCTGGACTTCATACCGCTCTACGCCATGTGGCGAGTGTATGTATTGCGCAAGAGGTAACAGGATGGCTGTCGAGTGTTTACCAGGTAGTGAAGTAGCTCCCGAGGAGCGATTTGATTATTTCTGGCGCCAGCAGGGCGAGTGGGTCGAAGAGCCCAATCGTCGTCGCGGCGGTGAAAGTGGTGTGCAACGGGTAACGGGCACCAATGGGCGTTTGCTCTACAGCAAGCGCCAGACCGGTCATATCTACCGTAGTTGGCTCCATCCGTTTGGGCGCCCCACTGTGTTGCGTGAGCGTGACGCCCTGAAGGGCCTGCGCTTGCTGGATGTACGCGTGCCGGAGTTGGTGTTCTGCGAGGCCCGTCGCGATCCTGAGCACCAATGGAAGGCGTTGTTGGTGACGGCGTCGCTGGACGGTTTCGACGAGATCGAAAACTGGTACGCCGCCGGTGGTCGTGAGCAGTATGGCGAGTTGGTGCATGAGCGTTTGCTCAAGGAACTGGCTGGTACGTTGGCGCGGATGCACAAGGGGCGTTGGCAGCATGGTTGCCTGTATATCAAGCATATCTTTGTGCGGGTGACGGGTGAGGGTGACGCGGCGAAGGTTGAGGTGGCGTTGCTGGATTTCGAGAAGTGCCGGCAGCGCTTGACCGCTTTGCGGGCGGCCCGGCATGACATGTTGCAGTTGCGCCGCCATTCGTCGTGGAATGCTACGGACTGGCAAAAACTGAGCTACTTTTACGAGACGGCGTTTGGCAGCGCTATCAAGGGTTTAACGTAATGAAGCTAGAAATTGCACGAGGTTTGTTTCTGTTGGGGGCGTTGGGCATAGCTGCCCTGGCCCTGGCTGCCTGGGAGCAGCCCCGGACACAAGTTCTCAGTGCGGTGCAGGGTGTCGGGCAGCAATGCCCGATGCCGCGGATCGCCAAGGTCGGTGTCGCGGCCAAGCCTGATCATGAGTTGTTGTTGTTCATGTTTGGGATGTCCCAAGGGATGAGGCCACAGAGTTGAAGAGATTGAAGCCCAAATAAAAGGCCTC